>JACDDF010000146.1 GCA_013817135.1 Nitrospirales bacterium | reverse complement strand
GACTTCGAGAGTATGGATTATGAAGGTTTTTTCAGGCTTTCTCAACAAAAATATTCATGGTGATTATTGAATGGCGGGGAAGGAGAGAATGAAGGTTCTTGTCGGGGAAGTCCCCCTCACCGAGGAGGCTGAAGAGAGGTGCTCAAGTAGCACCTCCTCCTCACTGATGGTCTTAATCGTCCATCCTGATCGAGCAAGTTCAGCCCCCGGTTGCACCAGAACTCGCTCCGTTGGAGATACCTGAATGACCGCCTGGTGGCCATCTTGGCCATGCATCACCCCGAGAAGTCTCCAGACCGGATTATCTGCCACGGGAACAATTTTCGGTTCCGGATCTGATTGGTTCGAAACCTTGGAAGTTGGCAGGCGCTTGGGTATCCGTTTGAAAGGATCTCGACGATTCACGTCACCGTGTCGGGCATCGTCCTGAGCGACGGTGGTTCTTACCAACCTGCTTGGATGAGAAGGCAATGGGGAGGTTCCTTTCCCGGCAGCCTCTCCCATTAACCCCATAAAAATCAACACACCCCAAACACAGACCGAGTAGCTCGCGCACCCTCTCAAGTATGCAGCCATCCTCGGGACCGTATCCCACATGAACATGACACCGTGATCTCGCAAGCCCGCCAGGCATTGATCGGCTCGATTATGTTTTAAGCAGCTGCTGGACATGTTCAATCCCTAAGGGGGTTAACCCGTGCATCACCAGATTCGTGATGAGGAGAGATGAATCATCGTTCTCTGACCTCCCGGCCATGACAATGGAAGGAATACTTTCAACCCATGCAAGCTGGCGCAAGTCATCTAAAAATTGAACGGTTCCTTGGAAATTCCCTTCTACTCTCACGGCAATCGGAATCGAAGCTTCTGAATGCTGGAGTCCCGTCAAAGGACCTTCGGGCTTCCACACCCGAACCGTCACACTCCTTCGCTTCGCAATTCCCATGACATCCCTTCGAAAGACTTTTGATTCAATATGTTCAGGAAGTTGTCGAACTCGAGCGGCCAAATTTTCACGTAAGGCGTTGATGTCTCTTTCGATGGCTTTCAGAGAGTCTGTTTTCTGAAGGAGCCCGTGGCCCTCCTGATCTAGGCGAGCGACCTCCCGCTGTAACTCCTCAAGCGAGTGACTCATTGTCTGCCACATAACGAGGTGGATACCCAACAGACAGACAAGCATCATTCCCACCAGGAGACCGAATCGATGCCAAATCGATAGTGCCTTCCACTGCGCCATCATGTGGTCACCTGTTGATCCCATACAAAACGAATCAAAAAGGAAAAGGCTTCGGATTCTCCTCCTGGGCGATCGAGAATTTCCACCGCAGGCAGACTCATGATGATCCGATCATTCTCTAACGCTTCCATAAATTTCCCAATATCTTCCAGGGCCAACGATTGTCCGTGCAATTCCACCACCCGTGATTCGAGTTGTACCCGCTCTAACCAGATATCAAGCTCTCCGACATTTCGACTGACCCCATCCAGCAATGCAACCGGCCAAGCCTTTTCTTTCTCCTGATCACTGAGCCGCTCAACGGAAGTCATAAGAAGCGTTTTTTGCTCATTATAACTTTCCACATTATGAAGTCTTTCCTTAATCCGAACTAAAGCCTGCATTTTGACTATTTTTTCTTGAACCAGGGCATCAACCTGTTCTTGCAAAGAATTCGTCCACCACCAACTCGCCAATCCAAAACCCATGAAAACCACCACACCCACCAACAAACAAACCAGCCAGGAAGACTCATGAGGACTCACTTGACGCTGAAGGTGGCGGGCTAAATTAATTTTAATCATGAGGGCTTACCCCACGCAATGCCGCTCCAACGGCAACACCAAATAACGGCAAGGCTTTCTGAAATCGACAATCCTGTTGGATGTCCTGAGGGACCGCGATCTTTTTGAAGGGGTTGACCGGGGTTACGGACACGGCCAACGAATCAGCGAGTCTCGATTGAAGTCCTTCCAGAACCGAATACCCCCCTGACAGGAATACGCCCCGCACCTCCTCCTTGTCATTTATTTCCGAAACATCCTTGACAGTTTCAATGACCTGCTCGATGGTCTCTTTGAAAAATTGCTCGAGAAGTAAGGATTCCGAGACTCCTATTTTATAGCCATTACCAGACGTTTCAGAAGCCGACTGCACCCCGTCAAGCAAGTCTCCATACCAATCGGCCTCGTAGGATACTTGATGGATATGTATAGGATGACCTTCTTCCATCACCACCGAAAGGATGCCGGTTGGTCCAAGATGAACGATCAGCCACGTACCCTCGTGGCCATAGTTATAGGCAACCATATTCACGAGTGAGAAAGCATCCACATCGACAAAACTGACGCTCATCCCTTGCTGTTGAAATTGTCGCATTCGTTCCTCAATGAATTCTTTTTTCGCCACAACCAGAAGCGCTTGATCCTTCCCATTCTCCAAGGCTCCTGAGCCCTTGTGCCGATACACGTCCCACACGGCACCTTGAACATCAAGAGGAATATACCGGTCAAGCTCCAAAGTCAGGTGTTCTCGGAGATCAATTTCCGACATATTGGGAAACGTCAATCTTTTCAACAACACGTGAGGACTCGAAACCGTAATTCCCACAGTATGAGGAGAAGGGGATAACTGTTTCCGAAGAACTTGGACGAGATGTCGGTCCTGCTCAAGATCAGATTGGGAATCGAGATTAGATCTAGAGGCAAGGGCTTCAATCACAATACCCTGTAAGATAGGACAGCCATATCCCGGCTGTAGGGTCACTGCCTTCAAAAATCGAGACCCCACATCCACGCCTGTAACATTCCGGCTTTTCCACGAATACCCGCTGACCCTTTCTGCTATGCCTCTCCAAATTGTGTTCATCTTTTTCAGTCCAACGATAATCGCCAAATGTCCCTTGACCCCAATTGAGGTTGTATCTGGATTTTATCTGTAAATGCCATCCCCAAATATGATGCCGTGTTTTTACCTAGATTCGGTTGGTCGTAACACTTGGAGACACTTGTCAGGTATGCCAATCGCATTCCCCTTCTCTTCGGAATGGCTCCATTATTCCAGGCATGCTGAATGAGAGGTCAAAACCGTCGATTGAAGAAAAGACCGCGACAATAGGAATGGGATCTAGAAGCAGAAAATTCTGGAATGTGGGAACGAATTCGGACGAAAAGCTTACTCAGGGACAAAGGGATATTAACCTGGATTCCTCTCTTTTGATATTTCTCGATGGTGAATCGTGACGTCATAGCCCAATATTTTCAAAGTATCTTTCATGCGTAGGACGATGGCCACAGAACGATGTCGCCCACCCGTACACCCGAAAGCAACGGTGACGTAACTTCGTTGTTCCCTTTCGAACAACGGCAACAAAAAAGCAAATAATTCTTTTAAATGCTCAAGAAAGACTTTCGCCTCCCTCGTGTCTAGAACAAAACGTTGAATTTCGCCATGTTCCCCCGTTAAGGGCTGAAGGTCAGGCACGAAATGAGGATTGCGAAGAAATCGAACATCAAACACCATATCCACATCGAAGGGCACTCCGAATTTATAGCCAAAACTCATGAGACTAAGCTTCAGGACTTGCCCTTCACCCCGCTCTCGATAATGTTTAATAATCCAGGCTTTGAGGTCGTGGACGGAAAACTCTGACGTATCCAGCACGCGATGGGCCCTAGCCCGAAGACTTTGTAGGCGTTCACGCTCTAATTGAATGCCCTCAATAATCGGCCGATGTGGGAGTAATGGATGCGGGCGCCGAGATTCAGAAAAACGCCTGACTAAAATATCATCATGTGCCTCTAAAAAAAGTAATTCAACGTGACAGCCATCACTTTGCAAGGCTTCGAGATTGCTTAATAAATCCTCGAAAAAAGCCCGTTCACGAATATCAATCCCCAGGGCCACCTTCCTCACATCTTTGTCGGGTTGAATGCACAATTCAGTGAATTTTTGAAATAAGGCCGGTGGAAGATTATCCACACAGAAAAAGCCTAAATCCTCTAAGCACTTCAAGGCTTGGGTCTTGCCAGATCCCGACGTCCCCGTCACCATCATCAATTTAAGCGGCAACGGATCGTTTTTCAGAGAAGCTTGAGGTGACTCACTCGGCATCATTATGCTTCCACAATCATCGTGCATGGACCGACTCATTTCAACCAGACTAACAGAAACCTGAGACTCAATGAGATCAGTATCTGCAATATTTACTATTGCGTCTGAGGTCTGAAGTCCGCTGTTAAAAGTTATGTGGAAATTCGTTTTCGTTGACTAGCAGAAGCAATATGTAATTCAGCCCGATATTTCGCTACAGTTCGACGAGCAATCAAGATATTTTTATGACGGAGTCTGGAGACGATCTCCTGATCTTTCAACGGATTGGATGCATCTTCTTGTGCCACCATTTCCCGAATCATCTCACGAACAGTCACAGAGGACATATCCTCCCCACGGTTGTCAGCCCGCTGAATCCCTGCATTAAAAAAGAATTTCAGTTCAAGAATTCCCTGAGGACAATGCAAATATTTATTGGTCGTCACCCGGCTAATTGTTGACTCATGCATACCCACATCTTCGGCCACCTGTTTTAAGACTAATGGCCGAAGATACTGAATCCCTTTTTCCAAAAAAGCTTCTTGAAACTTCACCAGGCTTTTCACGACTTTCACAATCGTTTTGTTCCGTTGATCAATACTCCTGATAATCCATTGTGCGCCCTTCAATTTCTCCTCAAGATAGTTTTTTGTGTTCCCAGCATCTTCTCCAGAGTGGGAAAGGAGTCGCCGATAGTACGGACTAATTCTCAATCGAGGGAGGCCATCATCATTTAACAGCACGACCCACTCCCCTTCATACTTCACGACGTAGACATCTGGAATAATAATTGAGTTACTATCCGAAAAATAGGGGCGACCTGGTTTCGGTTCTAGACTCTCTATCACCCGAACAGCTTCATAGACTTCATCCAAAGTCACGCTCAATGTTTTAGCTACAGACTGATATCGTTTTTTCTGAAGATCGACTAAATGATCTTTCAGGATAGCAGCCACCACTTGCATGGGCACAGCTGCTTGCAGATGAGAGGTTAGTCCAGTCTCATCATGTTGTAGATGATCCAGTTGGATCAATAAACATTCTGCTAAATCCCGGGCCGCAACACCTGGAGGATCAAACTGCTGAATCTGACGGAGCACCCCCTCAACATGGTCAACAGAGCATTTGGCGTCTTCAGCTAATTCGGAAATAGGCACGCGCATATACCCGTCTTCATCCAAATTTCCAATTATCATTCTGCCAATATCTCGGTCATCCCCTGCAAGAGATGAGAGACGAAGTTGCCAATCCAGATGATCCTCAAGAGAAGTCGGTTTGGTGAGAGTTTGTTCATATGAAGGAAATTCTTCATCTCCCGAGTAGGCCTCATCCCGCTGAGCAGGCCGCCAATCGTTCCCCAAAATATTGTCCCACTCCTCGGAGGACAACGGCTCGCCCTCCTTGAGGGTTGGCTGAACCTCCGTGACCTCACCCGAAGCCTCACTTTCGGCATCAGGCTCTTTCGCCTGCCCTGCGGGCTCTTCCGCCACTGAAGCTTCTTCATCCTGGGCTTCCAGGGCCAAATCTTCTAAGAGGGGATTTTCTACTAAGTGTTGAGCCAGGACTTGCTGCAGTTCTAAACGAGAGAGTTGCAACAACTTAATCGCTTGTTGCAGTTGGGGAGTCATCACCAACTTTTGAGACAATCGAAGGTCTAACCGAAGATCCATGGCAGAAACCCACTTCCTCTTTATTGGAACATTTTGAAGCGTTCGCCCAGGTAGACAGCCCTGGCTTTTGGACTATTCACAATGACATCAGGTGGACCACTTTCTAAAATCGTTCCTTCGCTTATTATATAGGCTCGATCGGTAATGGAAAGGGTATCTTGGACATTGTGGTCTGTAATCAGGATACCGATATTTTTCTTTTTTAAACTGGTTAAAATATCTTGAATATCTCCCACAGCAATTGGATCAATCCCGGCAAAAGGCTCATCTAGGAGTAAGAATTTTGGGTTGGTAGCTAACGCTCGCGTAATCTCCAAACGTCGACGCTCTCCACCTGAGAGAGTATAGGATCCATGCGTACGAAGCCGAGTCAGATCCAACTCCTCTAACAATTCATCTAATCTCGCTTTTCGGCCAGACGCAGGGAGATCCAATGTCTCCAAGACCGCCAATACATTATCCTCAACCGATAGCCTTCGAAAAATTGAAGCTTCTTGTGGCAAATATCCAATTCCCCGCCTTGCCCGCTTGTA
>JACDDF010000145.1 GCA_013817135.1 Nitrospirales bacterium | reverse complement strand
ACCCAATACCTTGCGTTCCAATAAGGTGAGGGCTGCGACGGTAAGGAGTACCGCCACCATCACCACGCCGATTTGGCTAAACGTTAAGGCTAATCGAATTCCCGTATCCATGACGGATTCACTCCTCTCCTCTCTGAATCAATCCACAAGGTAAGAACCGCCTCATATCCCGGCCATTTTTTCAAGGCGAACGCGAGCCACTTTAAAAGAGGGCACGTGCGTTTCCGGATCAACACTATAAGGCAAAAGACGGCGTATCTCTTCATCAAAATGCTCGGGGTACACCGCAACGCCGCTAGGGATACGTTCACGAAGTCCGACCTGAGTGACCACCTCACCCAAACTATTGCTCACCTTCACGGTGTCCCCTTCACCAATACCGCGTCGAGCCGCGTCTTCCGGATGCAGATAGAGTTTGCCGGTCGCTTCAACTTGCAGTAAGCCTTTGGCTTTTCGGGAAAACTTCCCGGAATGGAACAAGGATTGCGAAACCTGCAAGATCATGTCGTCCCCATCATCAGCTGAATCGTTTGCCGGCAATTGATACCGCATGGCGATATCCCGTTGATAATCCGACGTGAGGTATCTTGCGATGACCGTCAAATCAGGTCGAGCGGACAAGGGGGAAGGCCCTAAGGTGCGTGTTCCAGGGAGGAGATTATGTATCTCTTTGCCGATTTCCTTGACGTCTCCATATTCCATCGGATCATTCATCATCACCGACAGCGCGGAAAACACCTCCCAGTCCGGTCGGCTCTCACCAACCATATCAATAGCTGTTCGTACTGACTGAATATGCCCTTCCGTGTTGGTAAAGGTTCCGTCTTTTTCAGCATAGGAACAGGCAGGCAGAACAACATGAGCTTTTTGGGCGGTTTCAGTGAGAAACAGTTCCTGACATACCAGAAGCTCCAGCTTCTCCAATGCCGAATGAATACCCGATGACGGAGGCAAAGAAGCCAGGGGATTTTCACCAACGACAAACAAGGCTTTCAATTTACCTTCCTGTGCATCTTCAATCATCTGGGGCAGTGAAGAGCCTGGTGTGTCGGGAATTGGCCGACCCCACGCTTGCGCCAAGCGCTTCCTCTCCTCCGGGTCACCCAGGGATTGTCCGCCAGGCAATACAGACCCGATTCCTCCCATTTCAAAGGCTCCCTGATCATTATTTTCTTCCGCCAGCGGAGCAATGCCACAGCCGGGTTTTGTGAGTTTTCCAGTTATCAATAACAGGTCCAACAAATTCATGGTCATTCCGAATCCACCCACAGATCGCAGGACTCCCGGTCCGACAAGAATGACGACCTTCTCCCCTTTGGCAAACACCTGGCCGGCTTGAGTAAACATTTCCGAAGCCAGTCCGGTTTGCGCTTGAATCGCATCCCAGGACAGGGCTTTCAGTGTGGTGGTCATGTCGTTGACATAGGACGAGGCGTTGGCCTGAAGTTCCGGATCCACCATTTGCTGATCAACCACCGCTTTCAGCATGCCCAAAATCGCCCCGGCATAGCCCGTCGGTTTGACGCCCAGATAATGTTGGGCCAGATTCACAATATTGCTGATGCTCCCAATGGCAGGTTGCAACGCTTCGATAGTAATCAGCTTCGCCCCTCGTCGTTTCACCGCTTCTTTGACCTTCAACCCTGTAATCGGATTGGTTTCCGTAATATTGGTCCCGACGAGTAAAAGCGTATCTGCCGATAGAATATCGTCAAAGCTCACGGCCCAACGATGAGTACCTTGCACTCGCTGCATGGCATGCACACCATTCAAATGACCATACCGCACACTGCTATCAATCCGATTGGTCCCCACCACGACACGCATGAATTTCTGAAACACATAGATATCTTCATTGGTGCATCGTCCCGTAATTAATCCGCCAATCGCATCGGGACCATACTTGGCTTTTATTTCCAATAAACGCTGCCCCACCAGCTCCAATGCCTCTTCCCATTGCACAGGTTGAAAGGCTTCCCCTCGACGGATGAGAGGCGCCGTCAGCCGATCATGATGAACGCTGACATGGTAACCAAAGTAGCCTCTGGCACAGAGATCACCGTTATTGCGGCCGGCCCCGTGGGTTGAATTCACTTCGATGAGGTCATTATTCTTCGTTTGAAAGGTGATTTGACACCCATCCCCACAATAGCCACAAATGGAATCCGTCCGCTTCAGCATCCATGGGCGAAATTCGTACATGGAGAGTCGACTGGTAATGGCTCCCACCGGACAAATCTGAATACACCCCCCACAAAACTCACAATCCAATTCATGAGCCCCGAAGGCTTTAATTTCCGTCATCGTGCCGCGTCCCACGGGCGCGAGGGCTTTCACATCCATGACCTGATCACAATAGCGCACGCATCGCAAACATTGGACACACCGGTTCATCTGCGTTTCTATCAACGGACTGAAATACTCCTTCGGAAAGACACGTTTGAGTTCCTTAAATCCGCTGGTTGTCGCGGTGTATTCATGAGAAAAGTCCTGAAGATCGCACCGCCCCCCTTGATCGCAGACCGGACAATCCAACGGGTGATTGGCCAAAATAAAATCTAGCACGGATTTGCGGGCCTCTTGCACCACAGAGGATGACGCCGATTTAACCACCATGCCTTCCGCCACTTGCGTACTACAGGAGGTTTGCAACCGAGGCATTTTTTCAATTTCCACTAAACACATCCGGCAATTGGCGTCGGGCGTCAGTTTCGGGTGATAGCAAAAGTGCGGCACCATGACGCCGACCTGCCGTGCAGCCTCGATGACCAGCGTCCCTTTTGCAACCGATGCGGACTTTCCATCGATCGTCAACGTAATCATGTCTGTAGTGGTCGTTGGGGTTGTTGCCATTTCAGATACTTTCAATTCGAGAAAACTGGAATTTCCTTGTTGCGAGGCATTGTCTCTTGAGCCTCACGAATAAGAGCCTCATATTCCCCACGCCAATGGTGCAGAGTGCTCACAATGGGAGATACTGCCGCATCACCAAACGCACAAACCGTGCGGCCGGGAATATTTCCGCAGAGTTCATCAAGGACTCCAATATCTTCAGGACGCCCTCGTTTGTTCCAGATTCGCTGAAGAGTTTGAACCAGCCAGGAAGTTCCTTCCCGGCAGGGCGTACATTTTCCGCACGATTCATGATAGAAAAATTCCATTAATCGAAGAGCGGCCCACACCATATTCGTGCCTTCTTCCATCACCGTGACGCCGCCAGATCCCAACATAGAGCCGGCCAAAGCCACTGACTCAAAATCCATTTTCACATCTAGGTGGTCAGGCGTCAGAAATGGAGCCGAAGCCCCACCAGGAATAAAGGCCTTAAGGGGCTTATCCGATCGCATCCCCCCGCCCAATTCATAAATCAATTCGCGGAAAGTGATACCCATGGGAGCCTCATAATTGCCAGGCCGCTTCACATGTCCACTCAAACAAAACACCCGCGTTCCGCAACTTTTAGGCGGAGAGCCAATCGAGGCAAACCACTCTCCCCCTCGATTGATAATATGAGGAACATTGGCCATCGTTTCGACGTTATTGACCACAGTGGGGTTTTGATACAACCCATGCGTCGCCGGAAACGGCGGCTTAAAGCGAGGCATGCCCCGTTTGCCTTCTAACGATTCCAGTAGAGCTGTTTCTTCACCACAAATATACGCTCCGGCTCCAAGATGGACAAAAATATTGATCGTCAATCCGCTCCCCAGAACATTCCCGCCAAGATACCCGGCCGCATTGGCTTCTTGAAGAGCCTGTTCCAGAATCTTCGCACCGAGACGAAACTCTCCTCGAATGTAGATGTAGGCCGTTTGTGCGCCGATGGCGAAACAGGTAATGGCCATCCCCTCCAGCATTTGATGGGGATCCCGTTCCATGAGTTGCCGGTCCTTAAATGTTCCGGGTTCGCTTTCATCCGCGTTGCAGCACAAATATTTAGGACCAGGATGATTCTTGGGAATGAACCCCCATTTCACACCGGTGGGAAACCCGGCTCCACCACGACCGCGAAGACCTGACTTTTTCACCACCTCAATCACCTGATCGGGCTGCATATCCTTCAGAACTGTCCGCAGAGCTTTATACCCACCGGTCCCTTCATAGTCGGCCAACGAACCGGTATATCCCGGTTGTTCCATATTCTTCAATAATATTTTTTCGTATGTAGCCATAAACACACTGGTTCGTGAACGTGCCGATTACTGATTGCCCATGAGTGACCTACCCGAGCCTATTCCCTGCAAAGGCTGCTGTCATTTGGCAAGGGGCTGAGGATACATGAAGGGTCCTGTTTTAAGCGAACAGGTCCCGTCCCGTTTCAAATCGTCCAGGACACGTCCGACCTTTTCTTCAGATAATTGCTCATAATAGTCATCATTCACCTGCATCATGGGACCGGTCCCACAGGATCCAAGACACTCCACCACGCTGAGCGTAAAGATGTTATCTGCCGTTGTCTGACCTTGGGCAATGCCCAGTTTTTTCTGGATCCACATCACAAGGTCATCCGATCCAACTAAGGCACACATGAGCGATTTGCAGACTTGAAGATGAAACTTCCCGATCGGCTTGAGATTGAACATCGTATAAAACGTGACAGTCTCAAACACTTGTGCCGGAGTCAAATTCAAAATTTTGGCAATCTCCTGCATGGCCGACTCACTCACAAATCCCTCTTCCCGCTGCGCCAAATTCAATAACGGCAATAACGCCGAACGCTTCACCGGATAGCGGGACAGAATGGCATCAACCTCCTTTTTGAATCGCTCAAATAGCATAGAACACTCGTTCGTTGAGTCGAGCAGTCATCACCCAATGGCCATCGTGTCCGTCAGCCCTTAATTCCATGACACCATTCTCCCTGTTATCGATCACACTCCCCCATCACAATATCGTACGTTCCGAAAATCGTGACGATATCCGAAATTAAATATCCACGCGCCATATGATCAAAGGCGCCCATATGGATAAAGGAAGGAGATCGGATTTTCAACCGATAGGGTCGCGAACTCCCGTCACTAATGATAAAGAAGCCCAATTCCCCTTTAGGGACCTCCGTCGCACAATACGTTTCGCCCTTCGGTGGCTTAAACCCTTGCGTAAAGATAATGAAATGATGAATCTGGCTTTGCATATCCCTCATCACCTCGGGCTTGGGAGGTGGAATGGCTTGAGCATCGACGGCCATTACCGGCCCCTCAGGCATTTGATTGAGGCATTGTTCAATGATGCGAGCGCTTTGCCACATTTCTTCCATTCTGATCCAATACCGGTCATAGGTATCCCCGTCTTTTCCAAGAGGGACTTCCCAATCCACACGGTCATACACGCCATACGGCTCCAGCTTTCGAATATCATAGGACACTCCAGACCCTCGCAGAACCGGGCCTGTGCATCCGAAATTGATGGCATCTTCCGCAGAAAGGAGCGCCACACCTTTTGTACGAGCGACCCAAATTCTATTTTTTTGTAAGAGTGTGTCGTATTCCCGAATGTGTTCAGGAAACGTTTTCAAAAAATCCCGGAGGGTCGTTATAATTTCCGGCGTGAGATCCCCATCCACGCCTCCAATCCGAAAGTAATTCAATGTCAGACGAGCACCACACAATTTTTCGAACATATCCAACAAGACTTCACGCTCCCGGAAGGTCCAGAAAAACACGGTCATCGCGCCGATATCCAGGGCTTGTGTTCCCAGCCAGAATAAATGGCCTATAATACGTTGCATTTCGGCAACGATGGTCCGCACATATTCCGCCCGTTCGGGAACGGTCATATCGATCAGTTTTTCCACAGCCCGCACATAGGCATAATTATTAGTCATGGCACAGACATAATCTAAGCGATCGGTATGCGGGACCATCTGCATATACGTCAGGCCTTCAGCCAGTTTTTCCACTCCCCGGTGCAGATATCCAAGATCGGGCGTGGCTTTGCTGACCCGCTCACCATCCAACTCCAACACGACCCGAAGCACGCCATGCGTACTGGGATGCTGCGGTCCCATATTGAGGAGCATTTCCGTCGTGCGTTTGGTGTCACCTGGATGGTCATCCGCCATGAATTGATGCCGTTGATCATCGGGCACCTCGGATTCCGACCATTCGCCAACCGGTTCGTCCAACCTGGGAAGAAAATCAAAGCGGCTCCGCCACCCTTTCCCTTCGGCCGGGAAATCTTTTCGTAACGGATACCCTTCATCATAATCATCAGGCATCAAAATTCGACGAAGATCGGGATGCCCGCTAAAGCGGATGCCCATCAAGTCGTACACTTCACGTTCCAGGAAATTTGCCC
>JACDDF010000144.1 GCA_013817135.1 Nitrospirales bacterium | reverse complement strand
GCCGTACTGAAGGACGACTTGTAATTTTCATTGGGCAGGTCAATGGCCTCGTGATCCACCTTGGGAAGAAGATCAGAGGAACTTTCAGGATCATCCCCCCCTACAGCTTTTGTTTGCAACAGTTACAGTAATCTTCCTCCAGGGATTCCAGCTTGCTGGTTTCCAACTTGAAAAAGATTTCCTTCATTGGCTTGGTATACCAACGGTGGGACAAGTGGCTGGGCTAATGGTTCTATTTTACGGAGCTCTCTTTAAAGAAAAGAAAGCTCGTGAGGATCATGCTGGAGAAAGTATTACTTTTCGTGAATTCCAAATGTTTGGACCACATGGGCAAAAATATGGAAAAACAGCTTGTGAACTTCAGAAAGAAAACAGGTATTAAAGCTTTCCTTCCTTCCTTTTTTAAAAATGAGGAAACATTTTCAAATCTATACCATTTAGTAAATACTACTTTTTTCTTCAAGAATTCGATCCGCACCTGATTCCTAAACCAATTCGGTTCCGTGCATGCGAGCGAAGAGTTCCCAATCAAAGGGTTTAGGGGCCACGGCATGCAGGGGAATTGGGTGAATCGTTCCGGGGTCGCGGTAGGCTAACATGCAGCCGATGACCTGTTCGGGCTGTTCGATCAACCGCCGGATGGCTTCGTAGGCAAAGAGTTGCGCCATGGTTTTGTCCACCGGAGTGGGGAAGGCACCTCGTAGGGTATGGCCAAGAATGGTGGCCTTGGTCGCCACTGAAATGGGGTAGTGTCCGGCTCGCGTTTGCAGGTGGGTCCACTGGGAAATCCGACCACCGACATAAGCCACCAAGCCATGGACCCCGCCCTCTGGATGATGTTGGTGAGGCGTGCGTTCAGCCACAATAATGATATGGCTTTTATTCCGAACCCCCAACGTCTGCTTCAGTGTGCCCAGAATGACTTCCTCGATGTAGGCATCCGGATCCGGATGTTCATTGACCAACAGTCCCTCGGCTCGTGCCTGGTACGCACACATTAACGCCAGGTGGCCTGATCCTGCCCCCATGACTTCCACGAAAAACACACTGCCCATGGCTGCGCTGGTGGCTTTCAACGACTCGATGGATTGGTTGGCCAGGGCGACCGCCGATTGAAGCCCGAGTGAGGTGGTTCCGGCGATATTGTCATCGATCGAACCGGGAATCCCCACGACCTGTATGCCGAACCGTTCATAGATGGCACGAGCCCCACGCATGCTTCCGTCACCGCCCATCACGATTAACGCCCCATCCTCCATGTATGGTTGGAGATGGTGAATAGCGGCCAGTTGGGCCTCTTCATCTTTAAAATCTTCAAACCGGCTGCTGCCAATCGGGCTGCTGGCGTGATTGCTCATGCCACGTGTGTCCTGTTCGGTGACCAACTCAATCCAATTATTGGCCAAACCCAGAAATCCGTGTTGCACGAAATAGACTTCGAGACCTAATCGGTTCCCTGTCACGCGGAGTTCCTTCAATGCCGCACCCGCCCCGGCAAAATCCCCACCAGAGACCAGGGCAACGATCCGCCGAATTTGACGTGGTTTCAGGGTGACCTTTTCCCGACGGCCTTGTTCTGCAGTCATCAAGGCCTCACGGACGGCACGCTCCCGTTCTGAAAGGCCCACGGCTGTGGAATAGCCTGACAACTGCCCATGCTCATAGGTGAGGAGAACGACGTTGTCCTGTCCTTCCTTATAGGCTCCAAATTCTGAAAAGGCTTCACTGAATGGACGAGGATCGAGAAAAATTAAGAGCGCTCGCAGAGTTGAGCTGTGCGTATACAAACACAACACTTTTCCCTGGTGGCTCTGACCCAACTGATGGAACCCATCGACCAACTCAACATAGAGTTCAAAGAAGGAGTGGCCTCCCGGATAACTGTACAGCGGGTGTTTAATCAGACGCTGGGCCGTTTTCGTATCGACCCCAAAGGCCTTCGCGGCTTCTTCGACTTCGGCAGTTTTTTCAATACCGGTGGCCCATCCGAAGTCTTGGGATTCTAACGCCCATTCCGTGATGGGCTGGGTCGCCTTGGCTGTCTCGGGAGACAAGATGGAGACGACCCGTTCAAAGAGCTGCCGGGTATTGGGGCTCTGACTCACCATGTGGACAAACGATTTCGAATCCAGGTAGTTATCCAGCTGAAGAAAGTCCAGTTGTTTTCCTACCAGACCTAAGGTCCGGACAAGGGCAGTTCCGATAGCGTCAGCCTTGGGAATTCCCCGCTCGGCGTCAAGGACGTTCCTCAGCCGGCGCCCCACACGGAACTTCTTACTATCCATCTGAGAGACGCCGTGCCGCATGGTGAAAAACAGCGTGCGGGCACTTAAATCCCTGGGCATCAACCAATAGCGATCATCGCCGATATCAAGGACGATCCGACCCTCAGCCAGATTGGGCGTCATATGCTCACGCGGGACGATCGCCACGGGTCGACGTCGTATGGGTTTATTCGTGGCCCCGATTGGTGCTCGAAACAAAGGAGCAAGCTCGCCCTGAGCGAGAAGCTGATTCCACGCAGCGAAAAACACCAACTCATCTCCTCCGCAGGTTTGCTGAATCAGCGCCTGTCTTGCCTCTCTGTAGGCTGCGGCATTGGCAAACCCAGCCTGGGCATTTTGGACAAAGACTCGTATGGCGGCCATGGCCTCCAATGTCCGTTGCGGGCGATCTTCCGATGCAGGCAAAGGGGAATGAGGCTCCGCTCCCTCTACCGGCGGACGCCTGGCAATCGCCTCGCCATACGCTAACAGGCCCTTAATTGTTACAAATTCCAGGTTTTCTACTTCTGCCTTCATCTATTCACCTCATCGAATCCTTCAGCTATTTTTTGGTCTCATAGCAATCTTCTTACCTCATCATAATATTATCCGACCTAATCGACAACACAAGTCCTTGCCATGGGGCATCTGATTCATCTCCTGCCGATACGGTCATTCTGTGCATAAAGTTCTCGCGCTTCATAGAAAAGGCCCCCTTTGTCTCACTCACCCGGTGAGTGAAGCCACGCCGACAGCATGGAGTCCCGATCGGTGATAAACCATGCTAGAGTTTGACGCTGTAGTGGGCTACACTTCATGAGAACCCACAGGGAGGTGGGTATCTTCTGCGCCAAAGAGCACTCCAGCGACACGAATACCTACAATCCGATGAACCTTAAACAGGAGTTGGGGCTCCCAATCCCCTTTGACACCTGTGTATAGGATGATGGGATCGTCTCCACCATTGACGATCATGAAGAACTGATAGGGAAACATTCATGCAAAAGACAAAAATCATCTGCACGATCGGACCGGTGACCGAATCTTATGAGATGTTGCGCAAAATGTATGACGCCGGCATGAATATCGTTCGGTTGAACATGTCCCATGGAACCCACGAATCCCATGCCAAAGTGATCAAACACATCAAGACGCTCAATACCAAGGTCCCATTTCCTATTCCGATTCTTTTAGATACACAAGGCCCTGAAATCCGGACAGGAGATTTATCGATTGACCTCAATCTCAAGGAAGGCACGATCGTGTCTATTTCTGCGCGTGGGCCGATGGATGTGGAAGAAAGCTCGATTCACATCAACTACGCCGATTTAATGGAATCCGTGAATGTCGGAGATAAAATTACCGTGGATAATGGGTTGATTAATTTTGAGGTCCTTGAAAAACAGGATCGCCTCATGCAGTGCCGGGTCCTTGATGGGGGAGTATTGAAAAGCAAACGCCATGTCAATTTACCTGGAATCCGGGTCAATCTCCCTGCGATTACGCAAAAGGACGAAAAAGATATTGCCTTTGGCTTGGCCGCCGATGTGGATTTTATTGCTCTTTCCTTTGTTCGGGAAGCGAAAGATATCCAACAATTAAGACAGCTTATGGGCCACAAAGTGGGGAGGGTGAAAATTATTGCCAAGATTGAAGATCAGGAAGGTGTCCGGAATCTGGAAGATATTATCCGGGAATCGGATGGCATTATGGTGGCTCGCGGAGATTTGGGCGCAGAAATCAACCTCGAGGATTTGCCGAATGTGCAGCGCAGAATCGTGCGGCTCTGCGCGGAATCCGGTAAACGCGTGATCGTGGCAACCCATCTCCTGGAATCGATGATACATAATCCCATCCCCACGCGCGCCGAAGTCACTGACGTGGCCAATGCCATCTATGAGGAAGTCGATGGTGTGATGTTATCCGGAGAAACCACAGTCGGAAAATATCCGCTGAAATGCATCGAGTATCTGCGAAAAATCTCCATCAAAACCGAAGCCATTCCAGGTTTGCAGTTTGCGAAACAGTTAAAGCTGACGACAGACAAACAGCAATTGGCCACTGCCGCAGTCCAGCTCGCGGAAGGATTACACGCCAAAGGGATTGTCGTGATCACCCGCAGAGGAATCATGGCGGACTTGGTCTCGAATTGTCGGCCATTTTCCACGAACATTTATGCTTTTACTAACGGGAGTCAATCCCGTCGAACGATGACGCTGAATCGAGGCGTCTATCCCTTTCGGATCGACTTTAGTTCAGACCCGGAGAAAACGCTACAAACCGCATTTCGAATTTTAAAAGCCCGTGAACATTTTCAAACGGGAGATAAGGTCGTGATTATCTCAGACGTGTTGGCACAAGAGCGGGTCGATGGCATTCAAATCCGAGCCATTCCTTACGACAGACCATTTGGTCCAAACGGATCAGAATCCCAGACGGCCAGCGGTCTTGTGGCACCATTGCCTGACACGTCCCTGCTGTGAAGGTTTCAAAGAGGAGCCAAGACCTTTTCCGAACCGGGATGGGGGAAAGGAGTTAGATTCTTCGGATAGCCAGAAGAACCATGGAAATAAGCCAGGCGAAAAAGACAATATTGATGAAAAATCCTTCCATACTATTCTTATCGGCTTACTAGTTCCTAAAGTTAAGTTTTTTCTTGTTCGGTGAGATTCTTGCTTCATTTTTCACTCGTTATCGGTATCTTGCTACAAAATCCATTACGACCCTTGGCCATTAACCACACAAAGGATGCCCTTCGGCTTTGGCGATTTTGTTCATTCCAAATGGAAAAGGATGAGGAAACACCTCATCAGGTGAGCAGAACCTACGACGTCGGTGAAGACAGGGTCTTCTGCCTGGAAGGCTGAACTGGAAGGGACACGATACGATCTAAGAGCATATCGGCGAGCTGTCGTTTCGGCATTCGTGGGATGTGATGCGGGGCAGCACCGGGCGTGAGGACATACACCTCATTGGTATCATTTCCAAAGGCAGACTGCTCTCCGCCGATGTGATTCACAATCAGCATATCCAGATGTTTGCTGGCAAGCTTGGCCTGTCCATGCTCAATAAGATGGTCAGTTTCAGCCGCAAAGCCAATTAGGCGTTGGTGTGTACGCTGAGCGGAGAGTGCCATTAATATATCCGGCGTCCGTTCCAAATCCAACCCTTCGCCCTGCCATTGGTCTTTTTTTACTTTCTGCTCCTGCGCCTGTTTGGGGCGAAAATCTCCTACCGCAGCCGTCATGAAGAGCGTGGTCGCCCATTCAAATCGTGCCGTGAGCGCCTGCAACATATCTTCTGCGGTGACCACAGGGATCACGGTCACGTTCTTCGGAGGCATTAACTGGGTGGGACCCGTTACTAAGACGACCTCGGCCCCACGTGCGGCGGCGGCCTCGGCCAAGGCAAGCCCCATTTTACCTGATGACCCGTTACTAATGAATCGCACAGGATCAATGGGTTCCTGCGTGGGACCCGCCGATATCAAGACACGCTCCGCTTGCCAATCCGTTCGGCGATGCAGGAGGTCAACCACCGTCGACATGATGATTTCCTCGGCGGCCAAACGCCCCTGTCCCCATTCTCCGGAGGCCAACGCCCCAACTTCCGGCTCGACCAGGACGACCCCTCGATGGCGCAGGGTCTGTGCATGGGCTTGGACCGCCGGATGGGCCCACATTTCACCATCCATCGCCGGGCAGATCATCACCGGACATTGAACGGTGAGTGAAAGGGTTCCGAGTAAATTGTCGGCTAACCCGAGGGCCATTTTGGCTAACGTGTTCGCGGTACAGGGAGCCACGACCAACAAATCGGCCTGTTCCGTTAAGGACAAGTGCTTCATGTCCTGATGGCCGGCAAAGACATCACTCGCCACCGGATTTCCTGACAGCACTTCAAACGTCAGGGGGGCGATGAACCGGGTAGCTGAATCCGTCATGACCACATGAACACCGGCACCGGCTTGAGTCAACAACCGTACAAGTCCCACCGCCTTATAAGCGGCAATACTTCCCGTCACCCCAAGGACAATCCGCTTCCCTGCTAACCCGGTGCTCATCTT
>JACDDF010000143.1 GCA_013817135.1 Nitrospirales bacterium | reverse complement strand
TCGTGGTGCCGTTACTGACACCCATTCTGATTACACTGGGGCTGTTTACTTTTATGGCCGCATGGAATGATTTTTTATGGCCGCTCATTGTGCTGACTGACAGTGCCAAATATACCTTGCCGATTGCTCTGGCATCTCTGTCACGTGAACATGTGCAGGATGTCGAACTGATGATGGCCGGTGCGGTCATCACGGTGACACCGGTCCTGGTTCTTTTTCTGGCGCTTCAGCGTTTTTACATGAGCGGAAATCTTGCGGGAAGCGTCAAAGGATGAGAGGTTCATGGATGAGAAATTCATGGTGGATATCCTGCTGCCTGTGTGCGGGGATGGCATCCTTGGCAATTGCCGTAAGCGCCGCGGGTGAGAATAATGCCAGCCATGCTTTCCGGTTGCTTGATGGTTTTGAGAGTGTCGGGGAATGGCAGCCATACGCCACCGAAGGCAGTGATGCGTCTGTCGAGACAGCAGGAGGCGTGACGGGCAATGGGCTCAAGCTGTCGTATGATTTGCGGACCGCTGGTGGTGCCAATGCATATCGGGCACTCCCGCTTGATCTGTCGAACAATTTCGAGATGGCATTTAAGCTCAGAGGTCATGCCCCACAGGCGACCTTTGAGGTGAGACTGGTTGATGACAGTGGTGGGAATGTTTGGTGGAAGCAGTTTCGTGATTACGAGTTTCCTGATGACTGGACAACCATTCGTATCCGGCGCAGCGATATCCATTTTGCATGGGGTCCGGTCGATGACCATAATCTGAAAACCATCGCCAGAATAGAGTTTGTCATTCTTGGCGCAATAGGTGACAAGGGTACGGTCGAGTTTGACACGCTAGAAATGCGGACGCTGCCTGAACGGCCTGCCGTTATTCCTCCGGTCGTGGCAACAGCCGGTGACGTTGCTGTTCCTGGAGCAGTGGACGGCAATCCGGAGACCACTTGGACTATCGATAAAGATACGGACCTGACGCTTGATCTGGGCTATCTGCGCGATCTTGGCGGACTGACTTTACGATGGTCCGAGGGGCAGGTGCCGGAGGCCATTGACCTGGCTCTGTCCGAAGACGGAACAGGCTGGATGGTGCCGAAGTGGCAACGGTATGTTGGGCCCTCCTCGACAGGAACCACGGGTTACCTCCGAACGGCAGACGCGTTCGGGCGTTATGTCCGGCTTTCGGTTACACCGGCATCCGGAGGCCTGGTGGGCCTGACGGATGCGACGGTCGAATCACGAGATTTCGGGCAGGATGATAATCGATTCCTGTTGTCCCTAGCCCGGGATGCCAAAAAGGGATCCTATCCGCGCAGTTTCACCGGTGAGCAGATCTACTGGACCATCGTTGGCCCTCCACAGGGTGGCCGGTCGGCTTTGCTGTCGGAAGATGGCGCCATGGAACCGGGACCGGGGGCGTTCTCGATTGAACCGTTTCTTATTGAGAATGGATCCGTGCTGAGCTGGGCCGATGCCGAGCATAGCCACAGCCTGAGGGATGGTTATCTGCCCTTGCCGCGAGTGCGCCGGACCCATGATGGCTTTTCACTGGACATCAGTGCACATCGTCCGCCTGTTCCGGCCGGAAGGGAAGGCGGGATGGACGGCAATGCCCGCGATGTGGTGACCAGATACCGTGTGACCAATACCGGCACGATTCGTCGAACGCTCATCCTTGCCCTTGCCATCCGCCCGATGCAGGTCAATCCGCCCACGCAGACACTGAATATTGTAGGGGGCGTCAGCAGGATTGAACAGATCAGTTGGAATGGCGCCGCGTTTCAGGTGAATGGTGACTGGTCGGTGTATCCTGCCTTGAAGCCGGATCAGGTTTCCCTGGCAGCCTTTGAACGGGCCGGGTTCCCCCATGTGCAGGATGCCGAGGCAAGCACGGATTCGCAAAGCCTGGTGGCTCCAGGAGGCTTCGGTTCCGGTGTCATGTATTTTCACGTTGATCTGGCACCTGGTGAGGTTCGCGATGTTTCTGTCGTCACGGTGCTCGCTACTGATGGCGGGCATGCGCCAGACCTGGATCGCGAGGCCATTGATGCCGGCGAAAAGGCCGCAGCCGATGAATGGCGGGAGATCCTCAATCGGGTGGACATTTCAGGTCCGCCTGCATCCTTACCGATTCTCAATGCGTTGAAAACCGCTCTCGCTCATATGATGATCACGCGTGAAGGGCCTGGACTGCGTCCGGGGCCACGTAACTATGCCCGTTCGTGGATACGTGACGGGGCGATGATGAGTGAAGGGTTCCTGCGTCTCGGGCACAATGAGCCTGCGGTTGATTTTGCCCGTTGGTATGCGCCGCATCAATTCTCCAATGGCAAAGTTCCCTGCTGTGTGGATAAACGTGGCGCGGATCCGGTTGTGGAGAATGACAGCCATGGAGAACTGATTTTCCTGGTCGCGGATATTTACCGGTACACCCGGGATCGTGCCTTTGCCGAAGACATGTGGCCTTATGTGGACAAGGCTGCCGCCACCCTCAATGGATTGAGGCTGATGGAACGGACGGAGCATAATCGTCAGGGTGACCGCAAGGCGCTCTATGGTCTGTTGCCGCCTTCGATCAGCCATGAAGGTTATATGGACAAACCGGCCTATTCATTCTGGGATAATTTCTGGGGTCTGAAAGGGCTGAATGATGCGGCCTTCCTTGCTGAGGAATTGGGGCACCGTGACCGCGCAGCTGAAATAAGGGAAGATGCCACAGAATTTGGCGCAGATATCGGAGCGTCTGTCCGGTTGTTGGGTCACGAGCTTGGGCATGTGCCTGGAGCAGCCGACCGAAAGGATTTTGATCCGACATCCACGACGATCGCGCTTTCGCCTACCGGAGCAGCAACAGTCTTGCCCAGGGATTTGCTGGTGACCACATTTGAAAAAGCCTGGTCCGAGTTTGTGGCGCGCCGCGATGGCCAAAAAGCGTGGGAGGTCTATACACCTTATGAATTTCGCCAGGTCAGCGCGTTTGTGCGTCTGGGAGAGTTGGAACGTGCCCACGCCCTGCTTGATTTTTATATGCATGACCGTCGCCCGGCCGCGTGGAACCAGTGGGGTGAGGTGATCGGCCGGCTTGAACGGGAACCGCGTTTCATTGGTGATATGCCCCATACCTGGGTGGGATCGGATTTCATCAGGGCGGTGCTTGATCTGTTTGTCTATGCTGATACAGAAACCGGTTCTCTGGTCATTGGCGCCGGTCTGCCTCGCTCTTGGCTACAGGGTGAAGGGATTCGGGTGCGTGGGCTGAGAACCCCTTATGGCGAGGTGTCGTATACGGCGCGTGATGAGGACGGGCAGGTACACGTTGATTTGGAAGGATTGTCCATGCCACCCGGCGGCTTTGTTCTGCCGGCTTCCCTGAAGGGCGATGTCAGGGTAACATTCAATGGACAGGCTGTGGACGTCATCGGCACATCTCCATGAATCTGGCGGTGGCGAACCGGATGGTATGCAAACATTTCGGTTATGGGTCCCCCTCCTTTGTAAGGCTTGGTTCCGAAGAGGAACCAAGACGAAGGGGAGGTAGCCTCTGCCGGGGCTCCAATGGTTGCTCCAGTGGTGATTGACTGAAAACCCACGGAATCTACCTCACCTACCCTCTCCTTACAAAGGAGAGGAATTCCAAGCCAATGCCTGTTGAAAGAGAAGCACGAGAAGGGAATTGACCCACGGAACAATCAGATAAAGAAAAAAAAGGACGATAGGCAATGAAAAACATATCCACTTTTCCTGACGGCTTTCTCTGGGGTGCGGCCACATCGGCCTACCAGATTGAGGGGGCACCGCTGGCAGATGGTGCCGGCCCGAGCATATGGCAGCGTTTTTCCCACACGCCGGGACATACCCTGAACGGCGATACCGGCGATATGGCCTGTGACCATTACCATCGATGGCGCGAGGATATCGCACTCATGAAAGAGCTGGGGTTGCAGGCCTATCGGTTTTCGGTGGCATGGGGGCGTATTTTTCCTGAAGGCAAGGGACAGCTGAATGAGAAAGGCCTGGATTTCTATGACAAACTTGTAGACGGCCTTTTGGAAGCGGGGATTGAACCGCTTCTGACGTTGTATCATTGGGATTTGCCGGCAGCCTTGGACGATCTCGGCGGATGGCTGAATCCGGACATAGCGCATTGGTTTGCCGACTATGGGGAAGCGATGTACCGGCGGCTGGATGGCCGGGTCAAAAAATGGACGACACTCAATGAGCCCTGGGTAGTCACGGATGGCGGCTATTTAAATGGGTTACTGGCCCCTGGGCATTCCTGTCACTATGAAGCGCCCGTTGCCGCGCATCATCTGATGCGCGCCCATGGTGCGGCTGTTCAGGCCTATCGGGCTGTCGGGTCACATGAAATCGGCCTTGTGGTGAATATCGAACCGAAGTATCCCGCTTCAGATGATCCGAAAGATCTGGCGGCCACCAATCGCGCGGATGCCTATATGAACCGGCAGTTTCTTGATCCGGCCCTTTTGGGATCCTATCCGGAGGAAATGAAGGAAATTTTTGGTAACGCCTGGCCTGAATGGCCTGCGAAGGATTTCGCCCTGATTCGTCAGAAGATCGATTTTGTCGGGCTGAATTATTACACGCGTGCCGTGACGTGTGATAAGCCGGACGCCTTGCCTGTAAGAGCCGGGACGGTTCGCCAGCCCCACAAGACCCACACGGAAACAGGATGGGAGGTCTATCCGGACGGGCTTTCCGATACGCTGCTGTGGCTCAAGAACCGTTATGGTGACATGCCGCTGTATATCACCGAAAATGGCTCGGCATTTTTTGATCCCCCAAAACCGATTCATGGCCGGGTCATTGATCCGGTGCGGATGGATTATCTGAACCAACACCTTCGAGCGGTCCGGACCGCGATTGAGCAGGGCGTTAATGTGCGGGGATATATGGCCTGGTCTCTCATGGATAACTATGAATGGTCTCATGGATATGCCAAACGATTTGGCATTGTTCATGTCGATTTTGAGACTCTTGAACGTACGCCGAAGGATACCGCCAGGTATTATTCGAAAATTATCGAGTCCAATGGGGCGGTTCTGGACGAACCCTTCCTGCCTCTTTCCGTGCATATGCGTCATGGCTAGTCTCACCCTGCGAAATATTCACAAGAGTTTTGGCAAGACCGCCGTGTTGTCGGGAATTGACCTTGATGTGGCCGATGGTGAGTTTGCGGTGATTGTCGGCCCTTCGGGTTGCGGCAAGTCAACCCTGTTGCGTACCATTGCGGGTCTCGAGGAGATTGATCAGGGCACAATCAAAATCGGTGAAACCGATGTCTCGCGACTTTCGCCTTCCGAGCGCGGTATTGCCATGGTGTTCCAGTCCTACGCCTTGTACCCGCATATGACGGTTTATGAAAACATGAGCTTCGGGATGACAATTGCCGGAGCTTCTGCAGCAGAAATTGATCAAGCGGTGCGCATGGCTGCCGATACCCTCGGCCTGACCGTGCTGCTTGAGCGGAAACCGAAAGAGCTTTCCGGTGGACAGCGCCAGCGTACAGCTATTGGCCGGGCGATCGTCAGGCGCCCGCGAATCTTCCTCTTTGATGAACCCCTTTCCAACCTGGATGCCTCTCTTCGTGTGAAGATGCGTCATGAGATTGCACGACTGCACGAGACGCTTGAGACCACGATCATCTATGTCACGCATGACCAGGTCGAGGCCATGACACTGGCCGATCGTATCGTGGTTCTCAGGGATGGATGTATTGAACAGACGGGTTCACCCAACGAACTGTACAAATATCCTGCCAACCGCTTTGTGGCCGGCTTTATCGGATCGCCAGCCATGAATTTTCTTTCCGGGTTCGTGGTAGAAAGCCGCCAGGATACAACAACGGTCCGACTGACCAGCGGAACGACGATCCAGGTGAATGCTGGTGCCGGAGAGTTGCCTCAGGATACTCCGGTCACGCTTGGTATTCGTCCGGAGCATCTGACGGTGGGGGGGGATCACAACCTCGTTGAGACGAAGGTCAATCTTGTGGAGCCCCTCGGCAGTCATTCCTACGTCTATCTGGAAACGCCGGATGCCGATGACCTGTTGATATTCCGCGCATCCGGCGATTTCGGTTTGGCGAAGGGAGATAAGCTGACGATATGTCTTGCCGAAGATCACTGCTTTCTTTTCGGGAAAGACGGCAAGGAACTTCGGCGCAAATCTTCCGGAACCTGTTAACTATTTCAAGAACCTTTCCCTTTAATCAGTGTATGAGTACCCGAAGCTTATCAGAGAAAAATCGTGGAGTGTTCAAAGCTTGTCGCGAGCGACGTCGCTCGGGCGAAGGCAGGGAACGCCGCCTTGCCTGGTCCATCCTG
>JACDDF010000142.1:6020-6361 GCA_013817135.1 Nitrospirales bacterium | reverse complement strand
GCTTCAACGGTTCCGTGCAAATCTTCCAATTGGGCATAGGCCATTCTGTTGCCTTTTTTCGTCGTGGTAATTTTGAGGCTTGAAATGACCCCGCAGACTTTGACCTCTCGTCCGTCGCCGACGTCGCGAATAGTCTGGGTGGAGCAGGTAGAAAAATGAGTGATCCCAACGCTGTGGCGGTTGAGAGGATGCGCAGTGATATAAAAACCGGTCAGCTCTCGTTCATATTTTAGTAAGTCATTCTGAGACCATTCGGGAATCTGTGGAATGACGAAACCAAAACCGTCTTGCTTTGGTGTTGCCGGTTCCGGAGCCAGTATTTCAAACAGACTGGTTTGGCC
>JACDDF010000142.1:0-6010 GCA_013817135.1 Nitrospirales bacterium | reverse complement strand
TGGTCCAGGGCTTCATCCAGGACCTGAAACACGCTGGCGCGAGTGAGACCCATTGAATCAAAGGCGCCGACCTTAATGAGTCCTTCCAACACCCGTTTGTTGACCTTCTGCGAATCAATGCGGCAACAAAAATCAATAAAGGAGGAAAATGGGCCTTCTGTATCTCGTGATTCTAAAATCACGTCCACGGCGTTTCCGCCGACGTTTTTTATCGCCACTAACCCGAATCGGATACCCTCAGGTACCACACTGAAGTTTTTTAAACTTTGGTTGGCATCTGGTGGAAGAATGTGTACCCCCAATTCACGACATTCCGTAAAATAGCCGACCATCTTGTCAGTATTTCCCATTTCAGATGTCAGCAAGGCCGCCATAAATTCAGTGGGAAAGTGGGCTTTCAGGTAAGCGGTCTGGTATGTCACGACCGCATAGGCCGCGGAGTGTGACTTGTTGAACCCGTACCCTGCGAAAAAGGCCATTTGATCAAATAATTTTTCAGAGAGTTTTTCCGAAATTCCCTTTCCTTTGGCCCCCGACACAAACAATTCCTTTTGTTTGGCCATTTCCTCATGTTTTTTCTTGCCCATCGCCCGGCGGAGTAAGTCAGCTTGTCCCAGTGAAAATCCCGCTAGCTGATTGGCGACGGCCATAACCTGTTCCTGGTAGACGATCACCCCGTAGGTTTCTTTGAGAATAGGTTCCAACTGCGGGGGGTCATAGACAATTTGGGAGGCATCGCGTTTTCGTTTAATGAAATCGTCCACCATGCCGCTCTCTAAGGGGCCAGGGCGATAGAGTGCGAGAATGGCGATCAGGTCCTCAAACGTTTCCGGTTTGATTTTAACCAACAGGTTTCGCATGCCGGAACTTTCCAGCTGGAAAATCCCTGAGGTTCTTCCGGAACTGAGCAGCTCAAATGTCGGGAGATCATTCAAGGCCAGATTGTTAATGTCTAATGGAGGCGTATCCGGATGCTTGCTATTGACCATCCGAACCGCGTCATGAATCATCGTCAAGGTTTTGAGACCCAGAAAATCGAATTTCACCAACCCGACTTTTTCCAGATCGGTCATGGTGTATTGGGTTACGATTTCGTCGTTACTTGTTTTGTAGAGGGGCACATGATCCATGAGGGGTTTTTGTGAAATGACCACACCGGCGGCATGGGTCGAGGCATGCCGTGCTAAGCCTTCCAAGGCCATCGCCGTATCCATGAGTTCCTTCATCCTGGCATCTTGATCGACCAGTTCTTGCAGACGAGGTTCCAGTTTCAGGGCATCCTGGAGGGTGATGTTGAGTTGGGTGGGAACCAACTTTGCGACCCGGTCAACTTCCGCATAGGGGAAGTCCATGACTCTTCCCACATCCCGAATGGCAGCTTTGGCGCCTAGTGTGCCAAAGGTAATGATCTGGCACACATGCTCCTCTCCGTATTTCTCAATGACATAGTTGATCACTTCGCCTCGGCGGTCCATGCAAAAGTCCATGTCGATATCCGGCATGGTGACACGTTCGGGATTGAGAAACCGTTCAAAGAGCAGGTTGTAGGTGAGGGGATCGAGGTCCGTAATTCGCAGGGCGTAAGCCACAAGGCTGCCGGCGGCCGATCCTCGCCCGGGGCCGACCGGAATTTTGCGGGATCTGGCGAAATTGATGATATCCCACACAACCAAAAAGTATCCGGCATACCCCATGGCATTCAGCACGGCGAGTTCGGTGTGGAGTCGCTGCTGGTAGACCTCGGAGGCTATGGCCGTTGGGCGTTCCCGTAAACGGGCTCGAAGGCCTTCTTCTGAAAGATGCTGAAGGTAGGAGTCATGAGATTGACCATCAGGCACATGATAATCAGGGAGATACGTGGTTCCGAACTCCAAATGAAGATCGCACTGCTCGGCCACCTGGGTGGTATTCAGGACCGCACGCTCAAATTCTGAAAATTCCGCGACCATTTCTTCGGTGGACTTCACATATAACTGGTCCGTGTCAAACTTCATCCGGTTGGGATCTTTGAGCGTTTTTCCCGTTTGAAGGCACAACATGATTTCATGCGGACGCGCATCCCGTTTATTGAGATAATGACAATCGTTGGTGCCCACCAGCGGGATGCCAAGCTTCTTATGAATTTCCAGTAATCCCCGATTCGCAACAAGTTGATGATCCAGGCCGTTGGCCTGCACTTCCAGGTAATAGCGATCTTTTCCAAAGATGGACCGATACTCATCCGCCACCCGGAGAGCCCCTTCCATATCCTGGTGGTTAATGAGCTGAGGCACCTCCCCGCTCAAACACCCTGAAAGGGCAATGAGACCTTCCTGATGTTCCTGTAATAATTCCTTGTCCATGCGAGGCTTGTAATAAAAACCTTCAAGATAGGCCTTGCTGGAGAGTTTAATGAGGTTGTGATAACCAACTTGATTGGTTGCAAGAAGAATCAGATGGAAATACTCGTTATGCGCAAGGTGTCCTGCCCGCTGGGTGCGGTTGCCTGGAGCCATATAGGCTTCACACCCGATAATCGGTTTCACATCATGAGCTTTGGCTTTTTGATAAAAATCAATGGCGCCAAAGAGATTGCCATGGTCGGTCATGGCGACGGCGGGCATGCCGAAATTCTTCACCTGTTGGAATAGGGGTGTAAGTTGGTTGGCTCCGTCGAGGAGGCTATACTGGGTGTGAAGATGGAGATGAACGAATTGTGCTGGCACTCATATGATCCTTCCGTAAAAATTCTAATGAGCACCTCGAGTGAAGTCAAATGAAATCACCATCTGAAAAATAACGCGGTGTCTGGTTTCTGAATTTTTTAAGAATTGCAAGAAAAAAAGAAGGGAACATGAGGAAAAATGAGATTAAAGTAATCCAGAAAAAATGGGCACAAGTATGTGGATAAATCGGCAGTATCCGTTTGAAAGGCACGATAGAGAATGCGTTAAGCAGATTGCTTATTTGGTGGGCATTGTATTGAACGATGAAACCCGTACCACGGGTTGGGTCACAAGGATGCTCAAAAGAAATACCTGATTCCAGAGATAGGATTTTTCTCCACCATGCGTTCTCGACCCTTTGTCGTGCAGAGATACCGGCATGTTCGCGCTCTTTGCGGAAAAGTTGTAAGGGGAACCCCGGGATGAATATAGTATGGACAGCAAGAGAGAGCATATTTGAAGCGTTTGCTTTTCAGGTAAAAGGAGTAGGAGGACATGATTCTAACAACTACGCACAATGTTGAAGGCCATCAGATTAAAGACTATTTAGGTGTGGTTGCAGGAGAGGCCATCCTGGGGACAAATTTTTTCAAGGATTTTTTTGCCAATATTCGTGATATTGTCGGGGGCCGATCGGGGGCCTACGAAAAGGAATTGCGACGCGCGCGTGAAATCGCCTTTCAGGAAATTCAGGAAGAAGCCTTAAGAGTAGGAGCAAATGCCATTGTTGGAATCGATTTGGATTACGAAGTCATGGGAGAAACCGGGAGCATGCTCATGGTGAGTATAAGCGGGACTGCCGTGAGGGTTGAGTGAGTGGGTGACGGAGTAAGATCTTCACATCTTCATGGACTCGAATGGTTGAACTTGAACATTCAGATCAACGAAGTTGAGAAAGGAATTCAATATTAAATGATTTTCCCTAAATAAAAACATTGACCAAAATGAAGTTGGATAGATAAAATAAGTCCGTTGAATGAAACAGAAAAATCCTAATTTCTCACGTCTGAGGCAATCTTTAATAAAGGAGGACTTCCATGAAGGCAAAAGAAGGCGTCGTTGATTTTCTGAATAAAGTTCTTACCAATGAACTCACCGCGATCAATCAATATTTTCTACACGGCGAAATGTGTGGACATTGGGGATACGAACTATTACATAACGAAATCAGAAAACATTCAATAGATGAGATGAAGCATGCGGAGGAGATTATTGAGCATCTTCTCTATTTAGATGGTGTTCCCAATATGCAGCGATTGGGAACGCTTAAAATTGGGGAGACGGTTCCTGAGCAATTTAAATCAGATTTGGCTCTTGAGCACGAAGCGGTTGTCCTTCTCGCTGAGGCCATTGCCCATTGTGTTACTGTGGGAGATTTCACTACACGGGCAAAACTCGAAGGCATCATCAAAAGTGAAGAAGAGCATATCGACTGGATAGAAACGCAATTGGAAACCATTAAGCAGGTGGGAGTGGAGAATTATCTGTCCCAACATATGCATAAAGAATAGCCGGTTTTTTCTCTTAAAAATAACAGGGCTTTCCGGGATTGCCTATGAATCCTGGAAAGCCCTATTTCATGTTAATGATGGGATGGTTGAGCCTATCGTGAAACAACTTGCATAGGAGGCCTGTTACAAGCCTGGTGTGAATGCAATCGTTGTCCTATCTGTTATGCCGACCAAAACCACGTGAGTCCGCCCAGGAACATCCGTGGAGTGCCGGGGACAAAGTGAATATCGGAAACACCTCCGGCGGGTTCTCCGGGAAGACGGGATTCATAAAAAAATTGTGCCTGACGCCAATCGGTATTGGTCACATTGCGGATACTCAAAAACGCCTCAAGCCGTCCGGTTGGAGGCGCAAGAGGAATTTTGTAGCGAAACACCAGGTCGAAAATCGTAAATGGTTCCAGTTTTACACGGTTATCTTCCGTGCCGGCACGACTTCCTACGGTTAACATTTGTAACGTTCCCGATAGCCCAATTGGTAAGCGGGCTGTGACCGATGAAAATGCGGTGAACTGAGGCGCCAGAGGGATGGCATCTCCCGTTTTTCTAAACTCGGCATGAGTATAGGTAATGTCGCCTCGAATGGAGAGCCACTCCACTGGAGTGATGCGAGTGCTGAGTTCCGTACCAAGCCGCCGCGTTTTCCCTCGCGGTTCGGTCGTTCCTTCATCCCCTACGAACACCAGTTCTGAATCAAGATCCAACAGCCAAGCCGTAGCCAGGAATTCCGTCCAGGTCCAGGGTTGACTGCGGATGCCCAGCTCATAGCCGATCGCTCGGGTCAGAGTGGTGGCCGAAGGATTCAACACGACATCCCGGGCGTCATTGCTATGAAATCCCGTTCCGGCATTCATGAAGAATTCCGTGCCGGCCCAGGGGCCAAAAATTAAATTGGCTTTCCCGCTGGCAATGGCATCGGAGGCGGTTCCGTTCGGCCGGACCGAACAGTCTGTTCCGCAACGATCATTCACGTTATAGGTAAAGACATCCAGCCGGCCTCCGCCCGCAAACCGCAGCCAGGGAAGGAATTGAAGGTCCAACTTGAGATACGGAGAATAAGAGGCTTCGAAAATGTCGGATTCCTGAGTGATAGCCAGGGAAGAGCGTTTCTGCTGGGTGCCCAGACGAACCCGGATATTATCGAATCGCGTCTGAAGTCCTGCAGTCAAAACACCTTCCCGATCCAGAAGTCGAAATGTTTGACGATACCCGACATCACTTCCTGTTAACCATCGTCGGTCTGTCTGTTCAATGCCGTCACCATTGACCGGATCGTTCAGGAAAAACGTGAAGTTGGTATACAGGGAAAGATAATAATATTGAGCCCACAAGTTGGCGAAGGCGGTCCCTCCTCCGGGAAGATCGTAATGGTAATCTAATCGACCGGTGCTGCGTACCGATTTGCCGCCTTCTGAAGGATCAAGGGAACCAAAGCGATCTAACGATCCACCCTCGACCTCACGAAGAGGAATCTGGCCTGCCCCATTCCAGCGTCCGTAATGTTGAGTGAATGTCACACTGAGTTGGGATGTGGCCGAGGGATCGAACGTCAGTTTAGCCAGTCCGTTGTATCGGGTATTGCGGTTCACAAAGTCGTATGGGCCGTCGGTGTAATAGAATTCTCCGGCAAAAAGAGTACGGAATCTATCTCGATTGGGAGAGGTCATGAACAGATGTCGTTGGGTACTGAAATTCCCTCCTGCAGATTGCACCATGGTTTGGGGAACCGACTCACGGGTGACATAATTGGCTGCGCCTGCGGTCGCAAAATCACCATATTCCACATGATAGGGT
>JACDDF010000141.1 GCA_013817135.1 Nitrospirales bacterium | reverse complement strand
TGCTGAAGTGGACTATGATGGGCACCAACATTCTGATGATGATTTGTGCCAATGGGTACAGCATCACACGTCTAATGCCCTAGCTTGGGATGCTCTTGGTTTATCTCATTGGTCTGTTGTTGCCAGTTTCCTTTCCCTTGATCGAGAAGAGACCTATCTGTCTCTCACCCTTCCCCTTGGTAATCCCCGCGGTCCTCCAGCTTCTTATTTCTCCTAAGTTTACCTTTTACTACCGAACCTTTCAGGCGACTCATTCTTTCGGATTTCCCAGAGGGGAATGATGCTAGGGATGACTGAAGGGATACCGTTTGGTTAATCGATGCTTGGATTATGGAGGTCTCTGCATGTTGATTCGGACTATTAATTGGGTGGAGTGGTGCGGTTTTATTCTCTGGGTTCTCGGATTGGGGACATTGATGGGCGCTAGTCCTGTTCAAGCTATGGAAAAAGACAATGACAAAAAAGTCTGGATTGTGACGGGTGTGGTGCAATACGAAGATCTTCGCCGGGTTCCCCAGGCAACAGTGGAACTGCGGGATCAAGAAGGAACCGTCATTGACTTTCAGGTAACGAATGAAGGGGGAGACTTTATTTTTGCTCCTCCTGAGCGCGGTATTTATTCTATTCGAGCAATTCAGTCAGACTTATCCAGTGAATCGACCATTCTCAAGATTGAAACCGATACTTTGCTGGAGGTCAGATTAACCCTGGCTGCGCGCCAGGAAATCACTCTTGAGGTTGTCGCATCCTTGCCCCCGATTCAACATAGAGCATCAAGTGAAACCTTTTCGGTCAGTCGTAAAGATATCGAGGAATTACCTCGAGGGAATAATATTGCTCTTAATGATCTGCTTTTAACACTTCCTAGTGCTGTAGACGGGGGACTGAAGCAAGTTCACATTCGTCAGGATCACGCTAATTTTCAATTCCGGATTGATGGGGTCCCCGTTCCGGATACCGTATCTTCTGTCTTTACGGATGTCATTTCTCCACGTACCTGGGAGCGCGCAGACATTATTTTGGGGGGACCGGAAGCGCAATTCGGGAATAAAACTGCAGCGGTCATCGACGTGACCACCAAAAGCGGAACACGGCCGAGCTTTGGTTCGGCGCAGTATTTTGGAGGGTCGAATGAAACCATCAATCCGGCTTTTGAGTATGGGGGCACGGTTGGCTCAACCTTTCGCTACTATCTGCAAAATAGCTTTACTTCCACGAATCGGGGCATTAATCCGCCAACCTTGGGGAAAACCATTTTTCATGATCAAAGCAACCAAAACCAAACCATGCTCCGAGGGGACTGGCAGATCGATAACCAGAATAGCGTGACGTGGTTATTCCTGAACTCAATTGCCAAATTTCAAATTCCAACTCAACCAGGTTTAGCGGCAAATCCCGCTATTGTCGGACTTATCCAAGGGAATAATCCGGGTTTTGAGCCGGTTAATTCCCAAAATATAGATGAATACCAAAAGGAGAACAATCAGTATTCACACATGGTTTGGCGACATGATTGGAGCCAGGATCGTTTTTTTAGTCTGGCCGGGTTTTTTCAGCATTCCCGAGGCACGTTCAAGACCGACCCCTTCAATGCCTTATCGTATACACAAGATCCTGACGAACCTTTTTCGGCAAGTGATCAGGACCGGTGGGCCTATTCTGGAGGGATACGGTTTGATTACAGCCATCGATTAAATTCCGATCATTTAGTAAAAACGGGATTCCAGATTCAAAGGACCCAGGCTGTGAATAAAACCCGGCTATCGGCTTTTTTGAGGAATGGAGCCGGGGATCCGACGGGGGAAGTCATTTCTCGGAATGGCGATAACCGCACCATTGGTTGGCGCGAGGAATTCTGGATCCAAGATCAATGGACTCCCTGGGCTCAATGGACCTTTAATCTTGGTGTTCGCTTCGATCAAATCCAGGCGTTGACCAATGATGGGCAAGTGAGCCCGCGGGTAGGCGCCACTTATGCCATGACTCCAAATCATGTCTTTCATGCCTTCTACGGGAGATTGTTTACTCCGCCAAATTTAGAAAGTGTGCCTTTTCTCCAACTGAACACGGTGGGAACTACGGCGGAGCCAGAGAATTTGACTAATACGACGGTGGAACCTGAACGGGCTCATTATTTCGAGGTCGGCTCCGCCCATGCCTTGGGGGATTCATTGTCAATAGAATTAACCGGGTATTATAAATTGAATAAAAATCTATCAGATGCCGGACAATTCGGGACTACCCCGCTTCTAAATTATTTTGCGTTTAAGCGAGGATGGCAGCGGGGAATCGACCTGGCTGTGAAGGCCAAATTTTTAGATAATCTGTATGGGCGTGGTAATGTCGCATGGGGTCAGTGCCGGGGGAAAAAACTCCAATCGGGTTATATGCTGTTAGAGCAGAATGAAATTGATGATATCAATTCCAATAGTGGAGTGTATTGTGACCATATGCAACTGGTCACCAGTTCTGCTGTGCTCACGTATCGCCCCTTTTCCTATACGACTATTACCGGGCAAATTTTATTCGGGTCAGGTCTCCGGTCATCGAATCCTGGGGGGAAAACAAACGCGACTCACAGCCCGTCGTATACCACGTATAATCTTTCCATTGAACATCTGCTTCCACTATGGGATAAGTACAAACTTTTACTAGGGTTTGACGTCATTAATCTGCTCGATCAACACGTGTTTTTAAATGATGGAGAGGGGAGTATTGGGCTTGGTGTCGCACATGCTAATATGCCCCGTTCTTTTTTCTTTCGTGGGCAATTCTTTTTTGGTGGATAATTCTATGAGTGATTCGCGAATTCTTGTCTTTTCCTTGTCCATTCTCTGGCTGGTGGGTATTCCATGGTCATCATATTCGGCTGAATCCGATTTGGCTACTCATCATTCTGATCACGAGGATGATCTTGAGGTTGAGACTCTTCCTGCTGTTCATGTTCATGGATTACGACTAAACAAAGATCAACAAATAGGACCGGTCCCTCAACGGACACCCTGGCCGACAGTTCCATCTGCCTTAGATGGGCAGGTCTTAGATGATTGGCTCAAAGCTCGAATTTTGGTTAGTAAATCTTCCGAGGTGACGGTCGTGATCCTTCAACCTGCCACGCATCGAGAACTCACTCAATCCTCATTGGCAGCTCTCAAACAATGGACCTTCTTACCTCAAATGAATGGAGATGAACCAATCGATGGTGAAGTCTCACTCCGTATTCACTTCCGCACTCAGTAAATCATTCCCGTCCCATATAAGTGCTGGACGAGTGGCGCCCAGTTTCCCCCAGATGGTTAGAAACCAATTTACCAGTGGTCCTGAAGCGCTGCAGGCTTTCAAGAAGTATCCTGATTAATTTGATGTGATTGAGGGGGATCAAACCATGTCGGGGATGACGGGAGAATTGCTGGCTCATCAAGTCATGAGCAAATGTCCAGGATTCTCTGCTATTTTGTGTTCAGGATTTAGTTACACGATGAATAAAGAAAAAGCTTTTGCAATAGGTCTCCGAGCTTATTTGTTCAAGCCGTTGTTAATGCGTGATATGGCGCAAACGCTTCAAGTTGAATCGCCTCGCTCTTATCCTCTTCAAGTCACGTGATTGTTTCTTTGATTTATTCTTCTGCCACGTGCATGTTTGCATTCCTACTCGAAGGAGTTGGGATGCAGTCCTAATCCTATATTCGAAGCTGCTTGAGGATTGATTCAGGTTACTGGGCCAGAAATCCCCTCTGGAAAAACAGGCCACGGTTAATATCTCCAATGCTGATCATTCCCAGAAGCTTCCCATTTTCCGCAACCGGGATACGACGAAAATGTTTTCTCCCCATGAAGGAGGCAGCTTCTAGAATGGGGGTATTTGGGGAGACGGTAAGAGGATTTTTGCTCATAATTGATTCAATTTTTTTTCGAAGGATATCCGGGTATCCTTCCTCCATTTCCGTGAAATCGCGGCTATGAACATTGTCATGTATATAATCCCCAAAATTAGGGAAGAGGGGAAGCATCACATCCCGAAGGGCGACGAGTCCGATCAAGTTTAGATGCTCGTCAATGACAGGCACTGCTCCGTAATGGCGGCTGAGCATTTTAATGACTACCGATCGTACTGAATCTGTTGGGAACGCGGTTACGACTCCGGTAGACATGACTTCTTGAACTAACATGGCATCCTCCTTCTGTGAACATGATAGAACGATATCCCCAGACGAAACCACGGATTCATGAGTGAATTTTTTTTCTCCTCCTGATACTTCCGTCGTGAAGTCAGTTGTTTCCATATAAGTGCAATTCAAAAAACAACATTGGGGGTATTTATATTCTTGAATTTTACGTGATTTTTTTCATTTTCCGCAATGACAAGGCCTGAAGGGGTTGGAGGAGAATTAATGATCTTCTGTTGTGGCTCACAAAGCAAGTATCTCGGGTTTTGCAACCTTGCAGGGTAGGAAGACAAGCTCGGAGGATCCCTCTGGAAGCGGGTTCTTGAGGTGGAAATTTTCGATCAGCTACGAGATCTTGGCGAGACCATTAGAACCCATCGCAATTGGCTGCCTACGTGGGTTGCAGATACCCCTACCACAACGAGTCGGTAAGCCCATGAGGTGCCTTCCTATTCAAGAAAGTTTGGATAGCGAAAACTCGGTACTATTGGGTCAGGGATCATCTTAGAATTTCAAATTGCTCTGACGAATCATCAACAATACCTCCTTATCCTGATCTACTCTAATTTATAAAGCCCATAATCTGTTAGATATTTTTGAGTATTCATTTCAAATGTGTCATATTCGCTGACAATTTCCGTACCTGTTTTATTGACTATCAGGAACTTCTATTCAGATGTTGGTGGACTTACCTGTGTCTTTCCAGGATGTGTCGAGGTGTTTGTCAACTGGGCAAAGTACGGCTGCTTTCGCCTCTTCCTCGTAAGGACTAGGTGGAAGAAGAGAATTCAGGCAAGCAAACGGAAGTGATGAAAACGAAGCGTCCTGGAAGTTCGGTTTACCATTTGCATTATGGTTGTGTACAGCAAAGCCTACAGAACAAAAAGTGGTTTGAGCAGGAGATTACGAGAATGGGTGAATTTTTTACCAAAGAGCAGGGGACGGCAGCGATTGAATATGCCTTACTTCTAAGTTTAATCGGGATGGCGGTTATCGGATCTCTTCAGTTGTTTGACACCAATGTGTTTGATGGTCTGTCGACGCTGAATCAGGTGTTTGTATCGACCCAATTAAAGGATGCCTTGTTGCATCACCCATAGGTAGAAAGTTCCTACCATATCTTAACCCTCTGCTACCTGGGATTTTACCTTCCTTGTGCTCTTCTCCACTGTTTATTGAAACCAATTTCTAATTTTATTAGCCGCTAATTTGGGGAAAGTTTGTGAAATCATTTCGATGGTGGAAAAGCAGCTTTTCCTGCTCAAATTTCTAGTAAATGGGGCCAAACAGTCCGATTAAAATACTACGATTTTCTTTAAATCTTAAGTCTAGGGGGTGCCTTACCGAAAAAAATGAGAAAAAGAAGGGAGTTTAGATATGTTTCTACGATTTCTTGTGATCCTTATGGTGTGTGCGACATGGGGCTGTGAATCTTTTTCGATGAATCATCAGACTTCTGATGCCTTGACTTCAGGGCCACCCACGGCCACCCTGACCTCTCTTTCGACATCGGAACTTCAAGGCTCCTCGAGCCTTTCCCAACGGATGAGCATTCCTCAAGCCCCGAAGAACGGAATATCTGAGGAAAGAGGCATAATAGACCCATTCCCCACTGTGTACTTTCCGTTCGATAGTTGGGAGATTTCGTCAGAAGTTCAAGATCGTCTGGATGCCACGGCTAGTTGGATGAATCGCTTTCCGAATTATGCACTCACTATTGAGGGGCATACCGATGTACGCGGGGCAGAAAGTTATAACATGATTCTTGGGGTTCGACGAGCAAAGGCTGTCAAAGAATATCTAGCCAATCTAGGAATTTCACGCAAACGTCTTGATGTGGTTTCTTTTGGGAATACCTTGGTTTTGTGTGAGATCGATGATGAACATCAATGTCATCAATTTAATCGACGTGCCGACTTGCTGCTGGAATAATTCTCTTCTCTGCTATTGACCATGCTGATTTTAGTTGAGCTGAGTGTGTTTGACTTTTTGTAATGTTCCCGCCTGATACGTCTTCCAGTCTTTTCCCTCAGATTTTCGAATTTCCATAACAATTCGTGTGGGCGTGGTTCATAAATTGGTTCATCAGACTTTTCCATGGGTCACGTGAACCGGATATAGGTTAAGGCCGCCGCAATGGAAATAGACGGCGATCTTGCAATGGTCACGATTTCTGAATCCACAAGCACGTTTTTGTATCGTGG
>JACDDF010000140.1 GCA_013817135.1 Nitrospirales bacterium | reverse complement strand
GATGATTCAGTAATGTTGTTAATTCTGGTTGCCCGATTAAAACAATTTGAAGGAGCTTGTCTGTGGATGTTTCCAGATTAGAGAGCAACCGCAACTGCTCCAGTGTTTTAACCGGCATATTTTGAGCTTCGTCAATTACCAGCACAACCGTGCTGTCAGACCGGAATTCCTGAATCAATGCTTCCTGAAGTTGATTGACCATCTCAGCCGAATCATCATGAGACGGAGTAAGGTCAAGACTTCGAAATATGTCGGTCAGAAGCCCATGGAATGACAAAACTGGATTAAGAATGTAGACTGTTTTCTGTTTTCGGTCACTCGTCTTCTCAAGGTACGCGCGAATAATCGTCGTTTTTCCTACCCCGACTTCGCCATAAATGGCGACAAAACCTTTTCTTCTCTCAATACCATAAATAATAGCCCCCATCGCTTCCTTATGGCTGGGGCTCAGGTAAAGAAAGTTTGGGTCAGGGGTCGTATGAAATGGTTCTTTTTTGAGTCCGTAAAATGCTAGATACATAGTGATAAATTTCTGATTACAGCTTTTGACCGAAAGAAGCCAAGAGGGGGAGGTTTAAATCGTGTGCCGCTTGTTCGGGGCGAGTGTAGGATCCTTCCAGATACTCAACCATAAACCCAAAACCGACACCTACCATAACGCCAAATAGAGCGCCTAGAATAAGCTTGAGATCTGTTGGACGACCAGCCGGTTTTCGTGGAATCTCCGCAGGCTGGATAACACTGATATTGGACATTTTCAGACGATCCATCTCTTCAGATACTTTAGCTTCCTCAACCTTTTTGAGATAAAGTTGATAATTTTGCTCATCTGCTGTTCTTTGTCGCTCCAGGACGATCAATTCTTTGTTTAACAGGTCGAGTCGCTGTATTTTTTTGTCAAGGTCCCCGATTTGGAGTGCAATAACTTGATTGCTTGACTGAAGGGTCGTGCTTTCAGACACGGCTCCCAATTGTTCCCTTTCAAGCTGGCTGTACATCGCTTTTTTTCCACTCGCTACCGTATTGACCCGCTCATTTTTCTGTTCGGCGAGAATAAATTTTTCCATCTGGTCAATTTCTTTCCGAAGATTGAGAACAGGAAAACTGGTTTCCGTATATCGTGTTAAGAGTTTCTGTTCTTCGCGCTTCAGAGCAAACAGCTCCGCTTTGGCCTTTTCCAGATTTCCGCCTTCTTCCACTGTGGAAACCGGAATATTTTCGAGAATGGTTTTCATTTGAGCATCAAGTGAAGCGGTTTTACCTGCCAAACCTTGCAGGCGATTCTTGTTTGTTTTGTATTCGCTATCCAAGCCAGCCCGCTGATCGAGGAAACGACTTTGCTGTTCGACAAGGGGGGAAGAAAGATCATGCTTACTTTTAAAAGCCTGAAGATTTTCTTCTGAACGTTCCAGTTGCACCTGATAGTCATGTAACTGTTTAGCCAAAAACGACGCCTGCGGATCACTAAACACTTGCAGATGCTTTACTTTTAAGAATTCAATCAAGGTATTTAAAACCGTTGCGGCCATTTCCGGTTCGGCGTGGAGAAAAGAAAGTTGAATCACATTCGAATCCTTCACATGCTCCGGCAACAATCTAGCCACTAGAATTCCCGCAGCCGCCTCTACGGCCCTTTCTGGATCCTTCGGAGGGGAGCTCCAGAATTCCGGATAGACATTGTGAACCCCTAGATCAGCCACAACTCGTTTTGCAAGATCCCGTGAAGTCAAAATACTGATTTCCGATTGAACAACATTTTCCTCATTAAATCTGGAAAATTTATCACTCCCGACTTCTGGCCGCACGATATGTTCTCTCCCGAACTTGAGCATGAGACTTGCTCGCGCTTCATAGAGGGTTTCTGAGGCATAGATCCAAATTCCCACTCCCCCGAAAATGACAAGAAAAACAGAGAGAATAACATATTTCTGCTTAAAAAAAGCCGTCAAAATATCACGGGTATTTCCAAATGGATACGGTAACCCCTCCCTTTCTACCATACCCTCAATTTCCATGTTTTCCCCCGGGATTCCCATCCCCTCCTGTTGCACTGATAATCTCACCAGGCACATTCGATGAACGAAGAAGGACAGCCACTTCAGGATTCTTGAGTTGCCCGGAATAACTTTTGATTAAAATCGTTCGAATTTGTTCCACCGTATTTCCGACAACAGTGATTTCACCGACCAACTGCAAGGCGATACGCCCATCCGGGCGAACCAGGACGGTTTCATTGAGTTCGGGATTAAAAAAGAACTTAATGTCGAGCTGGTCTCCCACCTGAATTTGATAATTTTGTGGTGGCGTCGTCCCTACTTTGGTGAGGTAATTTATGTAATTTTTTTCATCTGCTGTGACTTGGCGCCGAAGTTCATCGAGTTCCGGCCCCAAATTTCTCAGCCTATTTAGTTCCTTGTCCACCGCAGCAATCTGTTGTTTGATCACTCCACTTTGGGCTTCAGCTGATACGAGGTCGGCTTGGGTGTGGAATAATTGCATTTCCATCTCAAGAAAGAGCGGGTTCTTGCCAGTGGAGACACTGCGAGACACTTGAGCTTCCTGTTCCTTTATGAACTGATTAATCAATTCCATTTCTTTTCGGACTGACTGAATATGAGGGTTAGTCTCGGTGTATTTGTTTAATAATTCCTGTTCTTTTAATTGAAGAGTCAGTAGATTATTCTTGGCCCCACCAACTATCCCTTGTTCTGAGGCCGAACTCGAAAGAGGGATCTGTTCCGGAATCTGGCTTATCTGACCCTGAACCCAGGCAAGTCTCTCTTGAAAGCCTTTGACTTGGTTTTCGGCCCCCATTAATGAATCGTCCAAAGATTTACGCTGTTGAAGAAGATGATTCATTTGCGTTTCAATTAGAATAATTCCATGTTTCCGTTGAAAATCTTGAAGACGCCCCTCTGATTCTTCTAAACTTTGTTGATAGGAACGGAGTTGTTGTTTCATAATCGAAAACACCCGATCGCTAGGCTTTTCCATACTCGTCGCGGCCGGAGGATTCCCCGTTTCTGATCCGGTTTCGGCATAAGCTTGGCTCTGAGACGGGAGATTAATGGGGAACGGTCCAAGTAGAATAGCCAAGATCGTGCTCATCAAGAGGCTGTTTCTGTGGTAACGTCGAAAAGCTAACTGAATTCTTGTCATATTCACAGTCTTCCTTTTCTCTCCTTATTCAACACAAAACCATCAAGGTCCCAACCTTTATTCTCATGCTAGAAAACATGGGGGCATGAAAACTCAGGTAACACCCTTGCACTGCCGACACATTGACTTACCAAAATGACCTGGGCACATAGACCATATCAGACGGAAGCAGTCGAATATCCTGACTCAGATCCCCTCCATTGAGGGCCCCATCTAAATCCACATTAATGACAAACCTCTGACCATCTTGATCCTCTCGTATGACTTTTACGTTGCTTTTCTTCGCCGTGTCTGCAATCATACCCCCGGCACGCGCAATTGCTTGCAACACACTCATTGACCCGACCATTTCATATTCCCCCGGTGTCTTGACTTCTCCATCGACATAAATTCTATAAGGCTCCCGTATTGAACGAACAATGACGGCAATCTCGGGATTTTTAAGTTGCCCAACATATTTTTTCTCTAAAACGCCTTTGAGCTGCACGGGGGTCAGATCTGCGGCCTTAACTTCATGAACCAATTGAAGGGAAATATGCCCGTCAGGCCGCACAACTAAATCTTCTTCGTTTAACTCCGGATTAAAAAAGAACTTTACGCTTAATTGGTCGCCGGGTTGGATTATATAACGCGGATCATCAATGCTAATTTGTTTATGCTCTTTCCCAGGAACAATAGGGGGACGTTCAGCATTTGTTTTTTCAGAAAGAGTAGGGTAACCATTAGGTTCCAAACCCGAAGCATCAACGGTCTTCATTCCCTTCCACCCTGAATTACACCCACACAAAAGCATCAATGTAGCCACAACAATTAGAATTCTCATCCTCTTATGTTCCTTCATTAGTAACAAATCCTCTGTAAACACCCTCAGTTCACTTTACTGCATCCGACAACATCTGGGCAGGGGAATAGGTGAAAAAAAAGGCTTTCTCGATACACTCAAAAAATCTGCTTTTTCAGATACTTTTGAATTTCATATTGAATGACGATGGTACCTCGATTTACCCTCGTCAGCTAAACGGTATTTATCCATGGGAGTCTTGAACTTAACCATAAATAATACCTTATAAAACTAAATTCTATCAAGACTACTTAAGATTGGAACTTATCACTTCTCGGATGAATCAATCTGAAAATTAAGAATAACCGCAAATTTAGACCCTACCGGCTTTCCAGAAGAATCGAGGCTAACATCTTATCAACCACCCTTCGTCAGGCTCGCTGGCTTTGGCTGACCCCTCATCAATGAACTTGATATTCCTGGCTCATCGTTGCCAGCTCCAAAACTTCAGGACGATGAAAAGTCGGCACCAACTGCTGAAGGAGCTCAATCACAGAGGGAGAATGACCCAAAATCTGTACATCCTCCAGCTTGCTCAGAATATTCGTCAGGAATGCGGGGTCAAGGGATTGTCTCGATTGAATCCGGAGGATTTTATCGATGGATGAAGGAACAGCCCGCTCACCTTCCCCAACCAATTCTTCTTCGAGTTTTTCCCCAGGGCGAAGACCGATAAACTGGATGGAAATATTTTTCTCAGGCACATGACCAGAGAGTCGAATGAGGTTACGGGCGAGATCCACCAGTTTAATTTGTCCGCCCATCTCCAGGACATAAATAGCGCCTTGCTCCCCAAGGGCGGCAGCCTGCAGTACTAAGATCACCGCTTCCGGAATCAGCATAAAAAAGCGGCGCACCTCAGGATGTGTGACCGTGACTGGTCCGCCAGCCTTTATCTGTTTTTGGAAGCGGGGCACGACACTGCCATTACTGCCCAAGACATTGCCAAAGCGAACGGTCAGAAATCGCGTTTGACTCTGATTCTGACTCGCCATGGCCTGGACGACCAATTCCGCCACCCGTTTGGTCGCCCCCATGACACTGGATGGATTCACGGCCTTATCTGTTGAAATCAACACAAAATGCTCGACACCGAAGTGCGCGGCCGCTTCGGCCACTATACGGGTGCCCAGGACATTATTCTTGAAAGCTTCTCCGGGATTCAATTCCATTAACGGAACATGCTTATGGGCCGCCGCATGGAAGATAATCTCAGGATGGTAGGTTTTAAATGTCTCGTGGAGACGGGGAACATCCGTGATATCTCCCAGCACCTCATGAATCACACCGGCATGACCCTGATCCGTCAACTCTCCCGCAATCGCGTACAAACTGTTCTCGTGTCGTTCATATAGGATGAGGGCCTTGGGCGCAAGCGCGATAATTTGGCGGCAGAGCTCCGAACCAATAGACCCGCCCGCTCCAGTCACCAATACTCGCTTCCCATCGATTAAATTGCGAACGGGCTGGGGATCCAACCCCACAGGTGGGCGCTGAAGCAGGTCCTCAATCGCGAGATCCCGTATCTGATTGATCGTGACTTTACCTTCCAGGATATCACCCAAGTTCGGGAGGGTTTTGATACGCACATTAAAAGGTGCCAACAGTGCCGTAATGTCTCGAAGAACGGCTGAATTCGTCCCAGGCAGGGCCACTAACACTTCCTCCGGCTTGTGCGTGTGGAGAATGCGTGACAGATCCTGGCGTGTCCCCAGAACCTTGACTCCATGGATTCGCTTGCTCACTTTGGAGACATCATCGTCCACAAATCCAACGGGCGTATAGGAAGAGGTGGAATGCGATTGCATCTCCCGAACGATGTTTTCCCCCGCATCGCCAGCCCCGATAATGAGGACTCGTTTCGTCTTTCTCAAGACCTTTCGCTCTCGAAAGATTCGGACCGCAAGCCGGATCCCACAAAGAAACCCGACCAACAGGATACTATCGATGATAAAGATGGACCGAGGATAGCCGGCAATACCGAACCCCCATTCGACGACGCCATAGAATACCGTGGTTCCAGCCAATACCCCACCCGTAATTTTCTTTAAATCCCAGATACTAATGTAACGCCACAGCCCTTCATTGAGGCGAAAGATCATAAAGGCAATCCCACGAATCACAAGCAGACCTGGCAAAGTTTTGAAAAAAAGGTCTCTGGAGTCTGCGGGGATGTGGCCATCAAACCTCAACCAGAAAGCCAAATAATAGGCCAAGACAATCAAGGCTAGATCTAACGTAATGATAATGGGTCGCCGATATTTGATGATAAGCTGGAAAACCACCGAACTCTCAAGAAAAGCCACCTCATCGTGATTGTCACGATCGGTGACTTTTAAAATGACACTCCGCAAGCCCAACAGTTGCAATAA
>JACDDF010000139.1 GCA_013817135.1 Nitrospirales bacterium | reverse complement strand
ATCATTCGATGAAACCATAAACATCATGCCGAGGGCCGACATCACGACCATGACATAATACTCGCCCCGGAAAAACTTGAAGTCCTGCACATAATCCATCGACATAAACAGAACAAGGACGGTGGCACCCACAATAATGAGCTTAAAGACGATGGCCATCCGGTCCAGCACGAACATGTTTTTAAACAAGGCGCCTGTGGTACCGGCTTGGTCAAATCCCAATAGAATCAAACCGGTGACCGCCATCCCCGCAATACTCAGGTAGGCCAATTGTTGGTGGGTCATTCTCTTCAGCGAAAAGTCCAGTGAAAGGAGGAGGCTCAACCACAACGTGAGAAAAATCTCAGGCAGAAGCAGGAGCAGATCAGCGACGGAAAGGTCAAGTTGAAAGATCATTGCAAGGATTCAGACAGTAATCAGAAGATTCAATCTAATATCGTTTAGGGTAAAAGGCCTTGTGTGTTTTGGGTAATGAGTGGGGCCACATGGTTAATCCGATCGATCATGGGTTCCACTGTTGACCGTACCACTTCATAAAAATGCCCTGGGAAAATCCCAAGGGTAATGCTACAGACTATTAAAAGAAGCAATGGCATGCGATCAACCCAATGTCTGGCATCGGTGGCATGGGCATATTCAGGATCTAGTTTTCCGTAAAACAGCCCTCGCATCATTTTGAACATATACGCAAGGGTCAGGACGATGCCGAGCACCGCCACGACGACCTGGAAGGGATATTTATCCCAACTCCCCACAATAATCATAATTTCAGCAATAAAATTGATCGTGCCCGGCATGCCGATTGAGGCCATACAGCCGACGATAAAGGCCCCGGCAATAAACGGCATTTTTTCAACGAGACCGCCCAAAGAGGGAATGTCTCGTGAATGGGTTTGGTCATACACCCAGCCAGCCATGGCAAACAACATGCTGGTTGCCAGTGCATGGGCAAACATATAAATAACGGCGCCGGATAGACTGATGTAGCTCAATGCGGCCATGCCCAGGAATATGTAGCCCATATGGCTGGAACTGGAATAACCAATGACGTATTTGGTGTCTTTGGCGAAATAGGACACCAGTCCACCATAGACGATGGAAAAAACACAGAGGACAGCCGCCACCCACATCCACTCCCGCGTCGCATCAGGCAGGATTTCAAAGGCCACACGAATAATGGAAAAATGCCCGAGCTTCATTAACACACCGGCATGCAGCATGCTGGTAGCTGCCGGGGCAGCGGCATGCCCGACGGGTGACCAGGAATGCAACGGCCATATCGGGGCGATGGAGGCGAATCCAAAAAAGACCAGAAACCAAATTAGCGTGGCGACGTTTTCAGAAAAATGAGCCTGTTCACGCAACACCACAATGTCAAAGGTGTGGAGACCCGAAAGATGGTAAATGAGCAGGATCCCCATCAAGGCCATCACCGCCCCCGCAGACAGGAACAGGACCAGTTTCATGGCTGCATATTCTTTGCTGTTGGATCCGAAGTTGAAAATAAATCCAATGGAATCCCGAAGCTTTCGCTCTTCGGGATTGGTCATGGCGAGATACCCCTTGGTATGACTTCCCCACAGACCCAGCAATAAGTACATGGGCAACACCGACATTTCATAAAAGAAATAGAGGAAAAAGAGATCCAGCGACATGAAGACCCCAATGGTCGCGGCCGCAAGGATCAGGAGGAACATATAGAACTCTTTGGTCCGGTCCTTGATGTGCCACGAAACAAAGATGCCCGCAAATAACAAGATTGCGGAGGCAAAGACCAATGGGCCGCCGATTCCATCCACCCCGAGGTAAAAGGCAATGCCTAATTCCTCAGACCAGACATACCGTTGGACAAATTGAAATCCACCCTTCGTCGTGTCGTAGGCTAAAAAAATATAGAAGGAGGCCAAGAGGGAAATACCCGCAGCAATTGCCGCCGTCATTCGCACCAGGATCGCTTCCTGCCGAGGAACGAACATCAATGCAATTGCGCCGAAGAAAGGCGCAAAGAGAATGATGAGTAAGGAATATTCACCCATGATATTTAGTTCCCGGTAACCTCAGCGGATAAAAGAGAATCACGATGGTGAGCCGTTGCCATTCCCGGATGTAACCGATCAACCACTTCCTGCACCGATCCATTGATCATCCGCAAGAACGGGGAAGGATAAATTCCGATCCAAAAAATCATGACCGACAACGCCACGCCAATCGCCCATTCACGGCTATTTAAGTCTTTAATGGCTGCAGGCATGGTGTCTTTCAGTGGTCCAAAGATAGCCCGCTCATAAAACCACAAAAAGTATGCTGCAGCAAAAATGATCCCGGTGACCGCAATGGCTCCATAGAGCCACCAGGCTTGAAAGACCCCCAATAGAATAAGGAATTCCCCTATAAACCCGTTGGTTCCCGGCAACCCAATTGAGGCCATCCCGATGATGAGCATAAAGGTGGCGAGAAGCGGCATCTTTTTCGCCAACCCACTGTATCGTCGTACGTCATTATGACCCAGACGTTCATATATAAAGCCGGCCAGGAAGAATAATCCCGCCGTACTAAATCCCAAATTAATCATGGTTATCAGACTGCCTTGTATTCCTTGGAAATTCAGGGCAAACATGCCCACGACCACAAAACCCAAATGGCTGATGCTGCTAAACACCAGCAGGCGCCGGAAGTCAGGCTGGATGATGGCGACAATTGCTCCATAGACAATGGCCGCCAGCCCCATAGTCATGAGGATAGCCACCACCGTGCCATGCTGAGAGGCATCGGGGAGTAGAGGGAAGGAAAAACGGAGAAAGCCGTATGTGCCCAGTTTGATCCCGGCCAGCATGACCGACATGGGGATCGGCCCTTGAACCAGGGCATCAGGTAACCAGGAATGAAAAGGAAATATCGGTGCTTTAAAGGCCAGCCCCATAAATACCAACCAAAAAATCAGCAGTTGCTGACTAAGAGGAATCTGAACCGCCAGCAAGTCAAGTAAATCAAAACTATACAACTGTTTTGCTTCGAAATAGTTCAAACTCATCAGACAAAAACCGACGAGCATGAACACGCTCCCCAGGAGGGTATAGAGCACGTACTTCAGCGCCGCATATTGGCGTTGTTCTCCAGGCCCCCAGAGTTTAATCAAGAAATAACTGGGAATAAGCATGAGTTCCCAAAAGACAAAAAAGAGGATCAAATCAATGGAGACGAAAATCCCCATCACCGTGGCTTCCATTCCCAGCAGGCACATGTAAAACGCTTTTGGACGCTCCTTAACAGTATCCCAGGCGTAAAGAACCAGAAGCAGGATAAGGAAAGCGGTCAGGGCTACGAAGAGGACGCTGATCCCGTCGACAGCCAGGTGGTAACTAATACCCAAGAAGGGAATCCATTCATGTCGTTCGGCAAACTGCATGGCCGCCGTCTCAGGAACGAAACGCCATAACATCAACGACGCGACAACCATTTCCAGGCTCGCGATCCCTAGCACACCCTTCCGAATCAGGTCTTGATCTTTCAAGGCCCAAATGACCAGCGCCCCGAGAAGGGGAAAGAAAGTCAAAAAAGTCAGGATGGGAAAACCAAATTGTAATTCTTCTTGCATGATAGTCAGTTACCGAATGGACATGTCGGCGGCAGAAGATCCAATAAACCACACCAAGACGAGATGAATCAGCAGCGCCAGCCCAATGACAATAATAGCGGCATAATGATGGACCATACCGCTTTGCATTTTTCGCCACGACCACGAGAGAAGGTGATTGGAATATCCCACCACATTCAATCCGGCGTAGATCACGTGCTTTTCAGTCCAGGTAATGGCTGCTGCGCTGATATCGGTTCCTTTGCCAATTCCTACAACAAACCGGTCCAGAACCTGTCGATCAAACCAATCCCATAGCAACCCCAATTTTTTACAGGGTTCCACAATTAAAAAGTCATACATCTCATCGACATAATATTTATTCAAAATAGTGGTGTAGGCTCGCGGAAATTTTGCGGCCCATTCGTTGGCCATCTGAGGACGAATGCTATACATGTAATGAGCTAAGCTCCAACCGCCCAATGCGATAGCAATGGCGACACTCATCAAGCCCAACAGCATCCCCCACCCCACTTCATGGGCTTCAGCACCAAGCGGAGTCGCGACGTCATGCAAAAATCCTTGGAACCAGCCATGTTCGGGCGGTACGCCAAGGAAACCTCCCAAAAGGGCCAAGCCAGCCAAAATTATGAGCGGAACGGTCATGACGGATGGGGATTCGTGAATATGATGGGCCACATGTGGGTCCACTCGAGAGGACCCATAGAATGTGAGGTAGGTGAGCCTGAACATATAAAAACTAGTCAAGAACGCTCCAACTGCGGCCAGAAAATACAAGTGATAATAGCCATGGACGAAGGCATGAGCCATAATTTCATCTTTACTCCAAAATCCCGCAAGAGGCGGGATTCCCGCAATGGCGAGAGTCCCGATCAGAAACACCCGATAAGTCGTCGGGATCTTGTCATGCAGTCCGCCCATTTTCCGGATGTCTTGTTCCCCGCCCAACGCATGAATCACCGAACCTGCCGACAAGAATAGAAGTGCTTTAAAAAACGCATGGGTCATCAGGTGAAAAATCGCGGCAGTATAGGCACCAACACCACAGGCCAGGAACATATAGCCCAACTGGCTGACGGTCGAATAGGCCAACACCCGCTTAATATCGTTTTGAACCAATCCAATAGTGGCCGCAAACAATGCCGTGACGCCTCCAACAATGCCCACAGCGGCCAAAGCCATCGGCGCCAGGTCAAATATTGCATGGTTTCTTACCACCATATAGACGCCGGCAGTGACCATGGTCGCTGCATGGATAAGCGCACTCACCGGAGTGGGGCCTTCCATCGCATCAGGCAACCAGGTGTACAACGGTAATTGTGCCGACTTGCCAATCGCGCCGACTAACAAACAGAGTGAGATTGCGGTGGCCATTTCAGTTGAAAGGGTCGCGGCCTGGGCCATAACCGCCGTGTAATCGAGTGTGCCGAAATGGGAAAAGATCAAAAATATCGCCAGTAAAAACCCGGCGTCCCCAATCCGGTTCACGACAAAGGCTTTGGTCGCAGCCTTACCCGCAGAGACTTTTTCATAGTAGTACCCGATCAACAGGTAGGAGCATAAGCCCACGCCCTCCCACCCGATGAACAACACCACATAATTGTTTCCCATGACGAGCAAGAGCATGGAAACCATGAAGAGGTTCATATAGGTGAAGAAGCGGGTAAACCCTTCTTCCCCATGCATATAGCCCACAGAATAGACGTGGATGAGGAACCCGACTCCGGTCACCACTAACAGCATAATGACGGTCAGCGGGTCGATGAGAAAGGCAAGATTAATGGAGAGATCGCCTCCGAAAATCCAGGAGTAGGCGATGACTTCTCGCGGCGTAGGATCTTCGAGAATCGAAACGAAGACGCCGAGCACACACAGAAATGACAGTCCGACGGAGCCAAAAGCCAGGCGCCCTGCCATATCGTGGGAATAGCGAGAGCCTAAAAGCCCGTTGACCAACACGGCCAGCAGAGGAAAAAGAGGAATCAGGAGAACGAGCAGATCGAACACGTTACCACTTTAAAATATTAATTTGATCGACATTCGTGGCCATTTTCCCGCGAAACACCACAATGATAATCGCTAATCCGACAGCGGCTTCCGCTGCGGCCACGGCAATGATAAAGAGTGCGGCCATTTGCCCTGACATGGAATGAAGATAATGAGAAAAGGCCACCAAATTGATATTGGCAGCATTTAACATAATCTCCACGGACATCAGAACGACAATGAAATTCCTCCGGATCAGGACCCCGACGAGTCCGGTCATAAACAAAATAGCGCTGAGTGCCACATAAGCAGAAAGAGGAATCATCGTTACCGGCCTTTAGGGCATGGAAGAAATGGCGGGTTCTTTTTGTGGGACAGTCTTCGCCGGTGTTTTAGCAAGGACGATTGCGCCAATCACTGCCCCTAACAGGAAAATCCCAATCACTTCAAAAAGCAACAAATAATCACTAAACATCGTAATCCCAATGGCATGGCTGGGCCCCGTTTGTAGGATGAGGTCAGGCGTCGCCGATCCAATCACACCGCCATAAGGAGATTGCATCAGGAGAATCAGAAGTTCTCCAAAAATGGCGATTCCGGCAAAAATCAGGAAGGCATATTTTTTATGGAGATGCTGCTCCTCCGTTTTTAAATTCATTAACATCAACACAAAAAGATACAAAATAAGAATGGCTCCGGCATACACGATGATTTGCACAGCAAAAAGGAATTCCGCATTCAACAGGACAAACAGACCCGCCACATGGAGCAGGAGCGTCAGCAAGGCCATAGCGC
>JACDDF010000138.1 GCA_013817135.1 Nitrospirales bacterium | reverse complement strand
TTAAAAAATAAGAATTTCTAAGGTTCTTAGAGTTACAGCCAATAAAGCCATATACACTTTCGATTACTCTTCGGCCATGCCTACTCGGCTCTTGGTAGTATCTCGAATCCAGGCTAAATATTCTTCGCTCCCAAGCTGAATCGGGAGAGCAATGATTTCAGGAACGGTATAACTATGATTGGCTTTCACCATAGTAACTAATTGGTCAAACGCCTGTCTCCCAGTTTTCGCCAACAACAAAAATTCCTGTTCCTCAGAAATTTTCCCATCCCATTTGAAAATTGATCGCACGCCTGGGATGATATTGACACAGGCAGCTAATCCGTTTTCAACCAAGATCCTTGACAGGCTTGTAGCCTCCCCTTCAGAACTTACCGTCACCAATACGACGATTTCTTCCATTTAAAAATAGCACCAAGCGCCTGAAACCTAGACTTAAGGACAAAGATCTCATGAATTCATGAGAGACGCCAACGAAGGTCCTTGCAAGATGTCAGTGTTTCCTAATCATTATCGGCCGTTTTTTCAATTCCTGGAGCTTAAAATAAGCTTCTGCTTGCCAAATATCAACCAGATATTTCATGTTTTTTCTCGATTCCTCACATGCCAATAATTTCAATCACTTAGCGTGGCATTAGTCGGTTGGGGTCCTCGTTGGCTAAGCCAATCAAATGTACAATTGCGGGTTTTAAGGCTTCTTGTAGGGCCTCAGGATAACTTTCGGCAGCATTCTCAAGACCATAATATGGCCCATCGAGCTGCTTCCCTTCGAATTCCATCGTCATATTCCATAACACCTTCGACGGATCACTTAGGGGAGTTAATCGAAGATCCAGCTCCAGAGCGGTGGTGGTTTCACTCATGGGAAGGCCTAACATCCAAAAAACCACTCCCACGGGTGCCAATAGATACGAATACAATCGCCGGCTCCAGTCGGTAGAACGGAGACGACCTCGAAAGGCCAGATCTGCCGGTTGTTGCCCTTCATCTTTGGCAAAATTGACCGAGGAAAAAATTTCTGCATGATTTAATTCCGCAGCGATGGATTGAGCAAGATCATTAGTCGGATCAAACTTCACGACATCGACCTCTTCGGGGTTCTTCGCAGTTTCAGGGCGTTGATATTGTGTATCCCCATAGGGAACCAGGGGAATAGCGGCTTTCCAATATTCCTCTTTTACCTCATTTCCTCTCAAATCTTCTAACGGAAGAACAATGGCTTTGGCCGAGATTGGCGAGGCGGCTTTTTCGTTCAAAAATGACCCCGTAGAAACCGGGGGATATTGCCAATCCCGTTTTCCAAGACAGCCTGTTACGGTAGAGAAGCAGAAAAACACCATTACCAATACAGACAGGCGAATGCGAGAGACCCTCATGTAGATGCTCCTTTCAAGTTTGTCAGTGCTCTTGGCATAAAAACTTTGCAGCCAACAGTCTCAGAGGATCCAGAAAAATTTTCTGGCAAGTTTCTGAGGATTACATCTCTTTCCAAAATGGACTTTTTGATTTCCTTTCCCTTTCCCCTTCACCATCAACACTCTTCTCAGCCACCTATAAAACGGCATACATCTAGCAAGTACAATTGGGAAAGGCAACAAAGTTTCCGCTCAGAAAACTTTCCATATATTTTGGCATCAGTCAGATACCTCTTTAACGAAAAAAGGAGGAAAGGAATTCAAACCTACATCAGCATGACCATGTCAAGAAGAGAAGCCGCCTGCCCGACTAAGATGTTCCTGGAATTCTGCATATGAACGAGCTACAGGGAATTGGGGAAATTCCTGTATAATCGAATCAGGAGGACAGAAAAAAATTCCGGCGTCGGCCTCCTTTATCATTGAAACATCATTATAGGAATCTCCTCCCGCCAATACCCGGAACCCGATACCCTTCATCGCACTAACGGCATGTCGCTTTTGATCAGGTTGGCGTAAGAAGTAATCTGTGATAAACCCATGGGAATCAACTCCCAATGTATGGCAAAAAATCGTAGGGAATTGGAGTTTCTTCATGAGTGACCCTACAAATTCATAATACGTGTCCGACAATATAATAATTTGGCAGCGTTCGCGTAACCACGCAATAAAATCAGGAACTCCAGGGAGGGGAGAAATCGCACTGGCAACATCCTGAATATCCCGAAGAGTAATGCGATGCGCCTTCAGAACTTCCAGCCGTTTTTTCATCAAGACATCATAATCCGCAACATCCCTGGTGGTCAGACGTAGCTCTTGTATGCCAACTTTATCCGCCAAAGCTAGCCAGATCTCAGGAAATAACACCCCTTCCATATCCAAACAGGTGACAACCGGTTGCGCCATCAAGACCTCTTCTCGTAAAAAAATTTCAAAAAATGTTAAAAGCCATCAAAAATCTCAAAGGATCATAAAAGAATTACTGGGTTAGCCACAACTAGAAAAATCCCGTGGTCGTCAGTACCCTTTTGACGGCTGTCGTCAGTCGAAGAAAATGAAACAGAGGTGGGAGTAATTAAAACAAGCCAAGAAGATCTTTCGGATTTTCACAATAAAAATCAGGCCGTAATGCTGCAACTTTTTCTCGGTTCCCATAACCATAGCCGACAGCACAAGCTCGTATGCCTGCGGCCTGAGCTGCCCGAACATCATTCGTACTATCCCCAATCATCACCGTTTCAGATGGATCAACGCCCAATCCCTCAAGTGCTCGCAGTAACATCACGGGCTCTGGCTTCAATTCCATCGTATCCCGAGGAGCTTCCACATGATGAAAGAGATCCTGTGCATGTAACCCATCCACAATTGAAAGGGTATACTCTAAGGACTTGTTGGTCACAATGGCTTTCCTGCGGTCCTGATAGTGATGGAGCACTTCCCATATCCCAGGATAAAACCGTGTGGTTTCCACGCAATGCTCTAAATAATGTTTTCGGAAAATCTCCAAGGCTTTTTCATATTGACCACAATTTTCTTCCCCCACCGATAACCGCAATAACCGCTTCACCCCATCGCCCACAAAACTAAAGATTTCTTCCCGCGATCGCAAGGTCAACCCCAAATCCCTTAGGGTCAGATTTACCGATGTGGCAATATCTACTTTCGAATCGATCAAAGTTCCGTCAAAGTCAAAGAACAACACTTCCGCACGCCAGTTCGTCATTTCTGCACATCTTTCTCATTATTAAGTTCTATTTGTTGTATTAAAGAATTAAAATAAACTTTTCTCTCCGGCTCAGATTCATTTAACTCCGCCCAACGAACAAAGTCCACCAGACGTTGACGGCCCACATGTGGAGGCAATTGAGGCCCAACAATTTGCCACCGGTCCTCAACCGCCTTCAAATGAAAATATTGTATTTCACGGTGTGGATTGGTCACATACGTTACGCGTTCCCAATGCATTGTTCCTAACACCTCGAAGATCACGGGAATTTTGGCCTCTAGCACACCAAGAATTTCCCATTGCGACACGTCATCCACAACCTCATATCGAGAAATCACAACCACTTGCCCCCAGACCGGTTCTTCCAGCCAAGCCACAAAGGGCCTCACCACCTGCCAGGAATGCGCCTCTAACCGAACGCCTTTTTTATCTAGGGAAAGATATTTCTGCAAAATTTTGGTGGGATCTTCAGTGATGTAGCCGTTAATGGCCTGAAGAGAACTTGCACTGAACGCTACAATACCAAGAATCCAGAGCAAAACCCGCATGAACCACGATAACAGGCTCACCATGAATTTGGGATTGGAGATTGAGCAATGACCACACAAGAACCACTGGAGGCAAGAATTACTTATCCTTTAAACAAGATAACCAGAATGATTCCCAACAAGAGCCAAAGCGGAATGGACAACATTAAACCCCAGGCCAGGCCTTGGGCTGTTTTTAAGCGGCCTTTTAAGGTTTGCTTTTCCAACGCTTTCGTTACCCGCAACCTTACGTCCTCGAGATGGAAGGGTTTGGTAATATAATCATCGGCTCCACGATTAATAGCCTCCACAGCTGTCCCAATAGAGGGATGCCCAGTGATCATCAGGAAAATCACCTCATCATTTTTGACGTCACGGATACGCCTCAACAACTCCATTCCATCCATATTGGGCATAATCAAATCCGCCATAATCACGTCAAAGTCACCCTTACGATATTGATTCAATGCCTCTTCACCATTTTCGGCCATCACGACGGTATAACCCAACGATATCAAGAACTCTGACAAGGCCTCCCGAACTCCCTTGTCGTCATCCACAACCAAGATGCGCTCAGCCATTTCTTTCCACCTTTTCCTTATCAGAGAACACCATCTAAAACGACAGACCTGAATGTTGAAATCAGGGCAGTTCGACCACCACGACATCCGGCGGAACATCGAAGGTAAGCTGACTGGATGAAAGACCCGTATTCGCTTGAATGTGGTCAAACATCACACGGGAGATATTCCCGCTCACCTCAAACAAGGTAATACCCTGAATAAAATACGTATCAGGAAAGAGTTTGAGGACAATTTTCTTGATAGTTGGAGGGGTTTGGCCAACAGGTTTAGGGACCAGGGTGAGACTCGGGAACTTTCCCGCATCTTTCGAGCCATCTGTGGATTCCAGAATCGTAAATTGCTGAGAAAGATTTCCTGCCCCCTGAAGAAGAGCTAGAGGACCCTTGGACGCGGCCATTTGCGTAAGCGCCCCTTTGACCACCTGCTGATGCTCAGGGACATACATCATCACCTGATCACCATCCACATAAATCTGCTCCTCCGATGGGTGAAGATAATCCCATCGAAGCAATCCAGGTTTTTTTAAATAGAGCCGCCCCGAAGACGTAAACCCGGTCGTAAATCCCTCAAGAATGGTTTCCTGGACAAAGTCGGCTTGCAAATCTTTGGTCTGAGCATAACGAGCATCAACTTTCCCAACGATATCCTCCATGACGGAAGCAGAAGCGGAGGCGGCCGAGGTATCGGATGAAGGCATCATTACAAAGCAAACGATGACTAGAAAGAGGGCACCTCGCAGGAACAGCAGTGGCATCATCCTATCTCCGCAATGGCCGTACTTCGAGCGAGAACCTCTCGTCTCCCATCACGCCCTGGGGCACTCACCAGGCCTTCCTCCTCCATTTGCTCAATCATCCGGGCTGCTCGTGGATACCCCACCCGTAAGCGACGCTGAATAAACGAGGCTGAGCCTTGCCCTGTGGTCATCACCAATTCTCTGGCCCGCTCATAGGTCTCATCGCGCTCCTGTTCATCCACCGCGGGTTCTTGCACGGACTCCAAAGCCACCGGGTCATAGACGGGGGTGGCTTGGGATTTCACCCATTCAACTACCCCACGCACTTCCTCATCTGAGACATAGGGACCGTGCAGCCTGTTAATTCCGCCGGTGCCAGATGATAAAAACAGCATATCACCTTTTCCCAAAAGACTTTCTGCTCCATTCGCATCCAAAATGGTCCGGGAATCAATCTTGGAAGAAACCTGATAAGCGATACGTGCTGGAAAATTGGCTTTTATCAGCCCAGTTACGACATCAACTGATGGTCTTTGCGTGGCCAAGACGAGATGAATACCTGACGCACGGGCCATCTGGGCGAGTCGGGCAATGCGATCCTCAATATCCTTAGGAGCCACCATAATCAGATCGGCAAACTCATCAATGACCACCACGATGTAGGGCAACAGAACCCGCTCTTCTTGTGAAGACTCCAACAATGGAACCCCTTCCTCCACATTCATCGATTGGCCCTTGCTCAACTTCTTCACGGTCCGAAGTGGAGAACCCGTCTCCTGAGAGTCGGTAATTTTTTTATTATAGGCATCAATATTTCGAACTCCCAATTCCGCTAATACCTGGTAGCGCCTCTCCATTTCTTGTACTACCCACCCAAGCCCGCGAGCCGCCTCTTTGGGATTCGTGATGACGGGGCGAATGAGGTGGGGAATCCCATCATACACCTGCAATTCCAACACTTTGGGATCGATTAATAGGAGCTTCACTTCATCGGGATGCGCGGTAAAGAGGATATTCAATAACAGGCAGTTCAGCCCCACACTTTTTCCTGACCCCGTAGCACCCGCAACCAACAAATGAGGCATGGTTCGGAGATCCGTCACCACCGGTCGCCCAAAGATATCTTTCCCCAAGGCCAAGGCCAGCTTTGAGCGGGCCCGCGTGAAGGCCTCCGATGTCAACATTTCTTTCAAACCAACCGTTTCCCGTTGAGGATTCGGCACTTCAATCCCAACTGTGGATTTTCCTGGGAGAGGAGCCACCACCCGAACTTTTAGGGCTTTTAAGGCCATGGCCAGATCATCAGCCAAATTCACAATGCGGGCGACCTTGATGCCGGGACCGGGAGCAAACTCATACATGGTAATCACCGGTCCGGGATGCACATCCG
>JACDDF010000137.1 GCA_013817135.1 Nitrospirales bacterium | reverse complement strand
TTCTCATACTTTCGTTCACCGGAAATGACTAACACATCGTTTTGCACACCGATTTTAATTTCATCCTTTTTGACCTCGGGAAGCTCGGCCTTAACCAAGTATTCTTTTGGGTCTTCTGTGATGTCTACCAGGGGAGCCCATTCGGCGACGCGCAACGCTTCTTGCCGTTCCCCCTCTTTTCTGATCGGTGCCCGGCCGAATAAGGTTGAAAGACGACCCTGTAACTCATCCAATTCTCGAAACGGATCCCAACGTGTAATGGCATTCATCTCAAATCCTCCTTTTTACCCTAGAGAAAAAAATTGATCATTCCTGAACCTGTATATAAAGCAATGGATATGCCAACAGTTTAAAAGGAAAGGCGACTGAGATTTGAGGAAAAAACTTTGGAAAAACCCGTTGTCCTCAATCCTTCGTGGCAAAGCGCCTCATTCAGAGTGACCAGGTCTGTAGCAGATGTCATCAACCGGAAATAGAAAACCAGTCTTCCTGGTATTTCAAGCCTACCGGACAATCAGTACCGGGCAGGGGCTCTGGTGCAACACGGAATTTGAGACGCTCCCCATTAAAAATCTAGAGAACCCGCCACGGCCATGTGTGCCCATCATGATCAGGTCGGATTGGGAAGCCTTGGCCTGGGCGAGGATGGCATAGGCGGGATTGCCAATCCCGACATGCGCTTGACAGGCGAAGTTCATCCGGGTGAGCCGGTCAGTGATGGCTTTCATGCGTTCCCGGGCATCTTCAATGGCTTGAGCTTCCAGTATGTCCGATTGTCCTACTGTGGTTGGCCAGGATAGTTGGGGTTGTGGCCAGACCGCAAACACCTCGACCTCAACCGGTTGTCGAAAAGGTTGGAGAGCCAAAAACTGCAAGGCCAGTTCTGCGTCTTCTTGACCCTCAATAGGGAGAAGAATTTTTTTTAACTGAGTCATGGGGGTTTTGACGATCATGGTTGAACACGGCGCATGCATCAGGACCCGATGAGACACGCTCCCGAGAATCAGTTCCTTGACTGGGCCAAGACCCCTGGCTCCCAACACGATCAAGCTGGATTGTGCGGATCGTGCCGTTTCCACAATCACGTCGACCGGATGTCCGATTTGATGGACCCGCTGCACATGGGAAAAATCGGCAGGCAGGTGTTTCTGCGCCTCATCGAGAATTTCCTCCCCTTCTTTTCGCAATTGGCCTTTGATTTCTTCCTGGGCCTCGGTTCTGAGATCCGGCGTAATCATCGGGTAGTTGAAATCGGGAAGGTGGAGAGCATGAACCAGCGTCAATTCTTCAGGCGGCGTAAAATGTGCAAGAGCATGAACAGAAAAGGTGGAACAGGATGAACCATCAATTGGAACGACAATTTTCATGGGATCTCCCTTTTCAAAGTTGTTCTCCTTGCCATACCTGTTTAGAGACAGCAAGAGGAATGCCACCGTGAGATCACATATTCACCATAGAGATGTACTTTTTCCTAAAGTTTTAGGGTGCAGTGTGAAAATGAGAGAGGGAAATCGCAGTGGCTCATAACCACGGCAAGGGTCTTTCCTTAAAACTCACAAAATATTCCAAGAGGCTGGAGTCGGGCGCCCGCTGATTCTTTACGAAGTCAAAATAGGATGAGACGGGTTGGGCCAGGTGGTGCAAATTGCTACAGTAGGAGAATTCCTGATTGGTGAAAAAAGCTACAGAGAGGATGAGTTTTCATTCCCGCCTCTGGTCAACAATCAGAGAGTGGATGGGGAAGTCATCGAAGGGAAATGTACCTTACCCAGGGTGGGTTGAGTCCGTTACCTTTATAAATAGTGGTTAGTTAAACAAGGAATACTGCAATGATCAACGATTCTCCAGCGATCTTAGTCGTGGATGATGAACCCGAAATGCAGCAATTACTTCGGGATATTCTTGAGGAAGAGCATTATCGAGTCATGGTGGCTTCAGATGGTCACGACGCGCTCAACCGGATGGAAACAGAGAAGTTTCCTGTGGTTTTAACAGATTTACGGATGAAAGGCATGGACGGGCTGGCATTGTTGGATCATGTCCTTCGAAAGCATCCGGAATCCAATCTCATCATGATGACGGCATTTGGTACCGTGGAATCGGCCGTTGATGCGATGAAGCTAGGCGCGTTTGACTATCTCACTAAGCCTATCAAGAGCAATGAATTATCGGTAACCGTGGCGAAGGCGATGCGAGAGGCGCTCCTTCGCCAAGAAGTGAAACAGTTACGGCAACAGGTCAGCCGGGAATTTGCGTTTGACCAAATTATCGGAAGAAGCAAGCCGATGAAGGAAATTTTTGATCTGATCCGGCGAGTGGCTGATTCACAGACGAATATTCTGATCACGGGAGAAAGTGGGACAGGAAAAGAACTCGTAGCCAAAGCCATTCATTTTAATAGTCAACGTAAGTCTGCTCCCTTTGTTCCGGTGAATTGTGCGGCGATTCCCGAGCTGTTGTTGGAAAGCGAGCTCTTTGGTCATGTGCGTGGCGCTTTTACGGATGCCAAATCGGATAAACCAGGTTTGTTTGAAGAGGCTCACGATGGCACATTGTTTTTGGATGAAATCAGTGAAATGCCCATGATGCTTCAAGCCAAGTTGCTTCGTGCCGTGCAAGAGCGGGAAATCCGGCGGGTAGGGGCGACTCGCTCCATGTCGATCAATGTCCGGTTGGTGGTTGCCACGAACGTGCAATTGGCTGAGGAGGTCAAGGCCAAGCGGTTTCGGGAGGATTTGTATTATCGTCTGAATGTGATTGAACTGCACTTGCCTCCCCTTCGTGATCGCAAAGAGGATCTACCGATTCTGGTTCAGGGATTACTGCAAAAGAGTGCGACCGCGCAGCAGAAACATATTGAAAGTGTGGAAGAATCGGCCATGGCCAGGCTCATGGATTATCAGTGGCCCGGTAATGTGAGAGAGTTAGAAAATATTCTGGAGCGTGCCGCGACCCTGACGCAAGGGAAAAAGATTTGCCTGGACGATCTCCCCTTGTATATTCGCGAAATCCAAGAGGATGGACAACTTATCGGAGATGCCGCAGAGCGGCTACTGCCCCTGGAACAGTTGGAAAAGTCCTATATCCGCCGGGTCTTGGAGAAAATGGGCGGAAATAAATATCAAACGGCGCATGTGCTAGGCATTGATCGAAAGACCTTATATCGCAAGCTGGCTGAAATGGAAGAAGTGGTGTGAACGCTCGAACAGTTGAATTTCCCGGATCGATGCCCAATAACCAATGTTGGGCATGGCAGACGTTCTCCGTCATCCCCGCCGGTAGGTAGCGGGGATCCATCAGAAACGAAGCCAAGATGGATTCCCGATACAAAATGTCGGGAATGACGAGGAAGAGAGATTCTGGTATACACCTAACGGATAGCGGGAGTCCTTCTGTTTACAACACTCAACATGTTCATCATTCATCAAATACAATTTGAAAGGTCATATCTATGTTTTTGCAGCTCATCAATTGCTATTTTCCTTGTCATGGCCAATAGATTCATCCAGAATCTTTGGTTCTTGTTCGCCGTTCACTTGGGCTCGTTTCCTAATTCGGTTGTATCGTATTCTCATGTCCGTCTAGTTGTTTTGGTCAATCGATGAGTCACGAACCACCCTCCCCAGACCTTCAGTACGAAATTCATCTGCTCCGACAGGAATTGGCAGAGCTGCGAGCCGTCCAGGCTATGCATAAGGAAGCCAGGGACGGGTTGGAGGCGAGTGAGCAGCAACTGGCAGGCATCATCCATTCGGCCATGGATGCCATTATCATCATTGATGGGGATCAACGGATTGTCATCTTTAATGCGGCCGCTGAGGAAATTTTTCAGTGTTCGGCTCAAGAGGCACTGGGAAATACCCTCGACCAATTTATTCCGATCCTTCTGCGGTCTGCCCATCGTGAACACATCCGCCGATTTGCCGAGACTGGAGCAACCTCCCGACGGATGGGCGCCAACATGGAAATTTCCGGAATTCGACGGAACGGCGAGACCTTTCCTTTGGAAGCCTCGATTTCTCAAACTGAACAATTGGGGAAGCGATGGTTGACGGTGATTCTTCGAGATATTTCCCAACGAAAGCAAAACGAAGAGCGGTTGTCCTACCTGGGGAGAATTCTTGATGAGTCTGTCAATGAGATCTATCTGTTTGATGCCACGACGCTTCGATTTACTCAAGTCAACAAAGGCGCCAGGGAAAATATCGGTTACAGCATGGAAGAATTGTGCGTTATGACACCGTTGGACTTGAAACCGGACTTATCGAACGAACGATACCTGGAAGTCTTATCTCCCCTTCGGACCGGTCAGCGGGAACAGGTGGATTTTCGGACATCTCATCGAAGAAAAGATGGGACGTCGTATCCGGTTGAAGTCCATCTGCAATATTTACAGGAGGAGGGTCGTCGGGTCTTCCTCGCGATTATCCTGGATTTGACAGAACGGGTGGCGACGGAGGTGGAATTGCAGGAGTCGCAACGGACTTTATCCACTCTTCTCACCAATCTGCCCGGCATGGTCTATCGATGTGAGAATGATCGGGATTGGACCATGGAGTTCATCAGCCCGAGTTGTCAAATCCTGACGGGATTTTCACCTGACCAATTTGTCGAGACTCGAAAGGTATCGTATGGCCGACAGGTGATGCTTCAAGAAGATCGCCAACGGGTGTGGCAGGATCGGCAGGAGGCTCTCAAAGACCGCAAGCCGTTTCAGTTTACTTATCGAATTCGAACATCGGATGGAACCATCAAATGGGTGTGGGAACAAGGATGTGGGATCTTTTCCGAAACAGGCGTGGTCGTCGGGATTGAAGGGTATGTGGTGGATATTACCCAACAACGTGCATTGGAGGAACAACTGCGAAAAACGGAACGATTGGCCGAGTTGGGCACGTTGGCTTCGGGAATGGCCCATGAAATCGGCACACCGATGAATGTGATATTGGGGAGAGCGGAATTGTTAATGCGTAAAGCCCCGGATGAGCCTACCAGGCGGGGTTTGGAAACCATTGTGAACCAGGTGGAACGCATTACAAAAATTATGAATCAATTATTAAGCTTTGCCCGAAAACGTCCGGCTGAACGTCAGGGTGTCAACTTAGAGGTCGTGATGATCGATGTTCTGGATGTGCTGCAGGAGAGGTTTGGTAAACAACATATTCAGGTGATTAAAACAGTTAGCCCTCACCTGCCGAAGGTGTTGGCGGATCCCGATCACATGAACCAGGTGTTTTTAAATCTTATTTTGAATGCCTGCCAGGCGATGTCCGATGGAGGGACTCTGAGCCTGACCCTTCATCCAACCGATGACACCGTGGAACTCACCGTGCAAGACACCGGGAGTGGGATTCCTCAGGAGCAACTTTCAAAGATTTTTGATCCATTTTTTTCCACCAAGGCCGTGGGGGAGGGGACCGGCTTAGGGCTCACCGTGGTTCATGGCATTCTTCAGGAACATCAAGGTGCCATCCGTGTGACTAGTGTGCCCGGCCAGGGAACGACCTTTATCGTTTCCCTGCCCATTTGCCGGGGACGTGAGGCGTAAGGCGTGAGGCGTAAGGCATAAGGCGAAAAGACATGGAATTTTTCTTAACCTACTCCTCACACCTTACGCCTTACCCCTCACGATTTTTTGCTTCGTGTCCTTCCGGTTCGATGTGGACGACCACGTCCTCCAGCGGTTCAAACTGATCAATGAGATGCTCTTCAATTCGGGATGCGAGCGAGTGGGCTTTTTTGACGGTTAGCGTTGCATCAACGTGAACCGAGAGATCCATGAATACATGGTGGGACAGTCCCCGTGTTCTAATATCATGACAGTCCATGACGCCGGCGATCGACATCACCACTTTTCGAACCTCCTCGGGATCCAGGCGATTGGCATCGGTTAAGGAATGCAGGACGTCCTTGAGTACGATAAATGCCGTCCAGGCGATCACGGCGGCAATCAGGACCGCCACCAAAGGATCAACGAAGGCATACCCGGCTTTCACAGCCAAGAGCCCTACCAGGACTGAACATGATGTCAGGACATCACTCGCCGTGTGATAGGAGTCGGCTGTGAGAATGTCGCTTTTCAGTTCGGTGCCCTTTCGACGTTCCCATCGGGTCACGAAAATATTGATCCCCATGGTCACGATCATGATGAAAAAACTGATTCCGGTCACCTGAGGATGCAGGTCCAGGGTCAATGACTGATAGGCTTTCCAAAGAAGATAGACGCAGGTCATGACCAGGAAGCCTCCGATGGAACCGGCGGTCAAGGCTTCAAATTTTTTATGACCATAGGGATGATTGGCATCGGGAGGAGGGGCGGTCAGCCAGAGCCCGATCAAACCAATCACATTCGAGAGGCCATCGAAGGTTGAATGAAGGCCATCAGCC
>JACDDF010000136.1 GCA_013817135.1 Nitrospirales bacterium | reverse complement strand
CAATAACACTGTATATAACCATACCGGAGCCGGGATTCTTAGCAGTGGGCCAAACAATACCATCACAAATAATACGGGCTACAACAATGTCCCCAACTATGTGACCCAATGAGAATGAAAAATTGGCTCAATAAAATTGGGACAATGAATAGATGGGTTTGGCTTAAGTCCAGCTAAGGGGCTGAACAGCCGCATGATCCTCCGATTTCAATCCTAGAAGAGCGCCGCCGGGGACACATCCCCCGGCGGCGAAAATGGCGGAAGACCCCCTAGAAAATATAAGATCCTGGTCTCAGGGGACAGTCCGTGCCGATGGACCAATTCACGTAAATATGATTGAGTAAAGTACGACTTCATCCTTACCCACCCGAACAGACCGTGTTCATCGTCCACAACAACCTACCTGCCAAGCCGGTTGATTCGTATATATCAGGTAAGAGGTATCGTGACCTCTTATACTGCATCAGATGAAGGGTTCCCAGGTCGAGTATTAAAATATGAGGCTCTGCCCTTGTCCGGAATTTATCCTCTTCGTCATTTCCCATGTGTCAATGTAATCATCGAGCCTTTCTTATACTCCGCAACTGAACTTTTTTCACTATTCCTTAACCTTTCATATGGCAGCCATCAGAAATCATTTATTAGAACAACCATAGAATTCTCCCTGCCCTTTAAGACCGTTTTATTACCTCACATGTCATCCATTGGGATTTCCGTGTTGGCCTTGTTTGATTTGACCGGAAAAAATGGTTCCCCCTTTTTATACTGAGCCATACCAATATGAATCAAACAACAGGAAAAAAAGAGGTGCTTTCCAAACCGACCACATTTGATTGTCGTCACATTTCCAAAGTTGGAAAGTGAGCATCATGAGGTCTGGCTAAGTGACTAATAATAAAACGGCGCTTCCCAGATGGCGGAAGTGGCATCTCTTGAACCAATTCCAATTCGATATTCAGATCGGCACCCTTCTCCTTAAGTGCATCAACTATCCGCCGTCTTGTCGCGATAGAGAACTCCCCGGCGGGAACTATTCGTAAAACAATAGAATCGAGGTTTTCCTGAATTACTTGAAATGAGTCTATTTCTTCGAAATGCTCAAGAACGCCTGTAAAAAAATGAACAATTAACCGGTTTCCTGATGGGGTAAGAACAATATCGGTCTCCCTACCCTGGATAGATTGCATAACATCATACCCACGGCCACATGCGCACATGCGTGTTTCCCCGGCAATACCTACATCGCCCACCTTATATCGTATCAATGGCATGGGGCCTGGATGAAGTCTGGTGACAATGATATTACCGGATTCACATGGAGAAACAGGTACTCCACTATCATCCAGATATTCCACAATCACGTCCAAAGTGTGAAGGTGATAAGAGCTGCCGACTCCGCATTGCGCGGAGATATTCATGCCTTCAGAGCATCCATACGTATCCACTACTCGAGTCTTAAAAGCTTCCTCAATCGTATTGCGATAATGACTGTAGAGAGTATCCCCCCAGGTGACGATCGATCGCATCGGCCGATTCCACCCGCATTCCACAGCTCTCCGCGCCAAATAATACAGACTTCCCGGATAACCCCAGAGATGCCTTAGAGAATATCGTTCTAGAATGTGGAGACACTGATCAAGATGGGAATCGCTTAAGTCGTGAGCCGGGACATAATGACAATTCAGCAAAGCATCTTTCATTCTCCTAGGAAAATCTCGTTTCACAGTCATCCCGGTTTGAAGATGCGGTTCTCCCATACTCCAGCCTGCCCATTCCAATGCGAGGAGGAAGGAAGCCTGGAACAATCCTTCGGTCTCATGGTCCACCAGCACCGTAAAATTGACACCGGTAGATCCGGAAGAACGAGACGCATAGACTTTTTTCCCCGTGCTCCTGATCACACGGTCGGGAAACGCATGACGAAGCATGGGTTTAGTAACAATAGGCAATTGACCGAGGTCCGCTGCTTTATGAATGTCTGCCGGTTTTACCGAGGCCTTATCCATTAATTCCCGATAAAAAGGCACTTCGTCATACGCCACTTTTACCAGCTCCCGCAGGGATTGATCGCGAATCGAGTGGAGCTTCTCGGATGGTAACCATTGCGCCTTCTCCAAAAAAGAAAGCCGCTTCATCATGTTTTGGCCAAAGACAAGGTCTCCCGCAGGGAATACGACCCTCCTTAGTAGCCAGGCCCGAGAATTTCCCCGAAACTGAGCGAAACTACTTGATGTTTCAATTCTATCCATTGATGGCAATCGACCCCACTTAATAGGTTAGGAAAAATGAAACTGCTTCGATTCACTCCCTTCGGCTCGACTCCCGCCGAATGTGAGAAACGGGCTATCGCAGCTTAACCAGTTGCCCACAAAATCCGGGGAAGTTCAAACCCCACCCTTCGCCAGTAAGAAAACTGTCCCCTGGCCCCCCAAATTAAGCGGTTCTCCGCTCAAATGGCGTGTCTTATGAATTGAGTCATCCCTTACATAACATGGCTTACCACTTGAAATAATTATTACGGCAAAACAAAATCCTGCACCATTCGCTCAATAAAATATTTGATTTTTGCAATGCACATTTTCCCCCATATTTCATAAACTAACTCAAAATTAAATACTTATTCTCAAATCCATGCCAAAAATTCAGGAAAGGAGACTAATAAACTTTTGCCGAAAAACCTAAAATTCTTCGGTCCAATACCTCACAAAGATAACCCTCTTTTCACTTTTAATTCACTGAACTTTTAGGTGTTTTGATCAACGTTTGCTCTCAATGATAAAATACCTTAATTTGATTGCTGCCTTTAGGTGGACCAATTTTCATACACTCACATGTCTGAGGGGATCTTCAACTACAATTTCTCGACAGATTAGGTGCCTCTCCTTTAATTCATTTAATGCTTTCCTAATTTTTTAGGTTAACAAATCCTCTAAGTTGAAGCTTCCCATGGCCATTGAAATATGAATTCTTACCTTAAGTTTTATATGTTGCTGTCGATACTAACGTGACACGACCAAGTCTAGTCTTACAATAAAGGTATGAGCCAGAAAGACTTTGCGTTTTCAGATTTCAGGCGAGAACTCAATCAAGGGAACCAAATTAAAGGATGGGGCCTTTGTAAGAATCGGCTATGGTAAACAGCATTGGATTCAGTGACAAGGAGGCTGCATGAGACAGACAGGAAATATTCCCCTAGGGTGGCGTAAGATAATTTTGTGTTTGCTGCTTGTTTCCGGATCCTTCAGTCCCGGCATGGCATACGCCATTCAATACTATGTCGCCAAAACAGGTAATGATGCGAACTCTGGCGCCTACTCGTCCCCATTTTTGACCATCAGAAGAGGCATGACAACCATGAGGACAGGGGATACTCTCTTGATTAGGGCCGGCACTTACGCAGAACAAATTGACAGCCAATTTTTCACAATTCCGACAGGAACCTCATGGGAAAATGCTCCAATCATTGCAGCCTCCCCTGGAGACGTGGTGACGATAAAGCCAAACAGTGGCTCTCAGGCCATTGGTCTCGTCCACTCTTACATTCAATATGTCATCTTCGATGGATTGATTATCGATGCCATAAACGAAGACACTGTCAACGGCATGGGTATTTCCATGACCAACGGAGCGAATCATGTGAGATTTCGGAATCTTGAGGTAAAAAATGCTCCAGTGAATAATGTATTGCTCACTAAAGGAACTGGTGGAACAGAGTATAATGAATTTATTGGAGGTAAATATCATGATAGTGATGTGTGGCAGAGCTCATCTCTTGTGAAAGGAGCCTACAACTTTTATATTGCAACTGATCATAACCTCATTGATGGAGCGGAAATTTATAATGCAACCGGCTATGGAGTACATATATATAATTCAAGTTCCACCGGCCATGCTCCGGACTATAACATTGTCAGAAATTGCCGCGTTTACAATAACAATATTCGCAGAATATCTTTTGCGGGCATCCTCGTTGCTTCCGGCATCGGTAACATGGCTTATAACAATCTCGTTTATGATAACCGCGGACATGGAATTCAGGTTGGCAATGGCTCGGTAGGGGCGAAAATATATAACAACACCATTTTTGATAATGATCAAAATGGACTTCAAATTGGAGCGGCTGTCGATGCCACTAACACAATCATCAAAAACAATATTTCATATGGGAATTTAATAAATTACTATAATCGCGGTATCGGGACCATTGAATCCAATAATGTCGTAGATGGGACAAACCCGCTCTTTGTCGATCCAACAAAGCGAGATTTTCATCTTCAATATGGAAGTCCTGCAATCGATAGAGGATTGACATTAGGTGAAATAAAGGTGGATTTTGAAGGAACTTCTAGGCCCCAAGGAGCCGGCTATAATATTGGTGCTTTGGAAGGGACTCAGCCAACTCTTGGTGCGCCAAAGAATTTCAGATTGATCTCTGTTCAATAAAAGATTTGGACTGCTCTTGCCCCCTCGATCCCCTAATGCCGGTCTGCTGGGGGACAAACGGCACTCTCTTCTTATAGAATTATTGGCAAAAAAAGCTTCAAACTTCCAAACACGTTTGAATAACAGAGAGCAAGGAATGTTATAGATTCATCGAGAAGGATTGGGAGAGCATCAGGTGATTTATCTTAACTGTTCTTGGCTGCCCATGACTTCGTTAAATACCCTTTCCCACTGTGGAAATATTTCCTCCCATGATGAATGAGCCGCTAGCTGCCGTCCCTTGACAGACAGTCGCCCGGTTAATTTAGAATCACCAAGTAGTCTCATTACAGCTCCAGCCATCGCATCATCATCATCATCAGGAACCAAGAGACCAGTCTCCTCATTCGTCAATAAATCTGGCACCCCTCCTACCGCTGTGGCCACCACCGGCAACCCCATAGCACAGGCTTCTACTACGGCAACCGGCATGTTATCAACATGATTAGTATTGAGAAAAATGTCAGCAGCATCTCCCTCTTTGACTTTTGCAGCCATATCCAAATATCCAAGAAAGCGTATCGAACTGGCAACTCCAAGTTTTTCTGCCAGCCGTCTTACCTCCAACTCGAGTATGCCACCTTGTCCACCCATTACGAGACTCGCTTCGGGAATTTTATTCTTTAACCGTGCCAAAACACGAATTGCCAAATCCGGATTATAAATCGGATGAAATTTCCGCATCCAGAAAAGACGCGGACCGATTATCTGCCGATGACGATATGGATAATGCGAAAGATGAATAATATTTGGGATGACTTGAACATGCAATCCATACGGAACTACTGCTCGTGCCAGAAACGCAGACGGGGCAATAAGAGCATCTGCTCTTTTCAAAACACGGCATGTCCAGCGGGGAAATCGAACCATAAATTCTGGAAGAGCGCCACCATGTAATACCATCACCATCTTGTGACCCAAAATTTTCCCAAGCTTACTAGCAATATCTGCGATAAAAAAACTAGGTCCACTATAGACTTGCAAACACTGAAGATCGATATCGCGCTTCCGATAAATAAGTGTCTTAATAATGTCGGCAACCCTTAGGTACCGATTTGGTAAAGCCGACACACTCACTACACGGTACCCTTCCTTCTCCAACCCATCAGAAAGAATTTCTCCTTGCGTCGTGACATATCCTCGATTTCGACCTACCATTTGACCAACAACTGCCACACGGATCATGCCTCTGTCCCTTTAGTTAATTGGCTATACCTAGGGCCCAACAAGGATGCCCTGGCAGCAAAATTAATTCCCAAATCTATCTATTGGTATGCTACCTTGGTGTGTAAGTACGGCTTTAGTTCACTGGAGAGTGTAGAAAAATCTGCATCTTGTCGATCTTATATTGATTCTAGTTGTTAATGGTTCCATCCCATCCTGCACCTTGATAGGCCTTCATTGTTTTCTCGACAAGCCGTTCTAAACCGAATTCTCGTGCAGCCTTTTCCCGGGCCGCAGCGCCCATCTGAATACACAAGGAATGATTTTGCAGAAGTTCGATTATTCGAAAGACCAAACTGGCATGGTCTCCCTGGCTAATAACAAATCCTGTTTTTCCGTCATCAACAAGGAATGGAATATCTCCAGCATCCATTGCCACAACCGGCCGTCCGCAGGCCATTGCTTCCATTATGACATTTGGACATCCCTCAGAATCGGCCGTATGAACAAGGAACCTTGCATCATTCATTAATGTGAAAATATCCTGACTGTGGCCCAGAAACCTGACACGATCAGAAAGATCCAGCCCTTCCATTTGTTGCTGAAGCACCTGTCGTAACGGCCCTTCTCCAGCAATTTGCAATTTGAATTCCACCCTTTTCCGTTTTATCTCGGCTACTGCCATCAACAGCCGATCCCATCGTTTCACGGCATACAGAGATCCGACTCCCAGAATATTCGCACCACCAGGAATGGGCGCTGATGTTCCTATAAATCTTTTAACA
>JACDDF010000135.1 GCA_013817135.1 Nitrospirales bacterium | reverse complement strand
GTCAATGGGTGGAAAAACGTCTGCCGACGGAAGCCGAATGGGAAAAAGCCGCCCGTGGCACGGATGGGCGACGGTACCCATGGGGTCACATGCAGCCCTTTGTGGATATTGCTAACTATAACCAGGGGACGACGGGGTGGGTGAGTTATAAACTGACCCTTTCGCCGGTCACCAGCGGGATCAGGGGCATGAGTATTCGTCATGGCTTAAAACAGGGCGGAAAAAGCGCCTATGGCTTGTATAATATGGCAGGGAATGCTGCTGAATGGGTCAATGATTGGTATGACCGTTTTTATTATGAAGAGGGTCCCAAGAAGAATCCTCCAGGGCCGGCGGAAGGCGATTATAAAGTATTACGCGGGGGCTCGTGGGAAGACCAGCCGGTAAACTTACGGGTGACCGCCCGCTCAAAAGGGGAGGTTGATTTTCAGGACCTGACAACTGGATTTCGTTGTGCCAAGGATGCGAAGTGACTGTGCGGCTACTTGTAAAAGTGGCCGCACCCGGTAAACTTTTACTGTGGGGTCTGGATGAGATCGCGAATTGATTCAATCGGTTGAAGTGGAACGGAAGGCGCCCGTTTTTGCCCATAGAGCCAACGAGCGGTTGTTCCTCCAATATTGCGAATCGTATAGGGTGCACCGCCTGGAATATGAATTTCTTCTCCCACGGATGGCTGAACCCGCTCTCCTGCTATCTCCAATTCCAATTCTCCTGACATTGCCATAAATATTTCTTCCATATCCCGGGTGACGGCTCTCCATTCTCGTCCGGCATGATCAATCCACACCCCACAGGAAAATCCGCGAGCATGCCAATTTTTCGCAACGATTGAGCGATCAATAATGGGGTGGCTTTTCATGATAGGCCTCTTAGAGAATAAAAGACTTATAAAAAATTCCGATGAATAAGCTGGGGATCGCCGCAATTGAGCCATTGACTCTTGCCGAGGAAGAAGGGCGGAGATGGATGCGAGTGACAAGAAAATACGCAAGCCACTCGTATTGAAGGAAATCCATGGAAGAGCACCGGCAGTGCATTCATGGGGGTAGAGAAAAGAGAATGAAAGAGAGTTAAATTATCTAAGAATGCGTCCACTTATATAGAGGGGAGATACCCCTGTCAATGTCACAAATTGTGGAAAAGGTGTGAACGATGGTGGATAAATTCACCGTGAAATTACGAACTCCTTTGTAAAAAGGGAATTCACTATGTGGATTCTGGGGATAAATATTTTTTGGAAGGTTTTGGTCAATGAGAGAGTGCGAAGCCAAATAAAACCCATCGTTGGTGTATGAGGTTGGTAGTGTGCCGGTCCATGGGCTAACGCCAGTGCGGCATCTAAAGCAATTGGAGGAAATGGCTGATTTCCTATTCCGGACACCATCATCTCTGGTGTGGAGGCCTGTCCTTCGCGTATATTTTTATACGAATATGGTCCGTATCGAACTTTAATCTACCCTTAGAACAACAACATGATTGACGGATTAAACTATTACCAAATCCTGGGGCTTCCTGAAGATGCACTCCTGAAGGAAGTCCAAGGCGCATGGCGGAAATTTGTTAAAGAAAATCATGAGGACGTCGTCCCACAGGCAGAACGACAAGCCGCTAAGGAAAGGATGTTCAAGATCAACGAAGCCTATGCCGTGCTCAGTCACGAAGAAAAGCGGGCTGATTACGATAATGGGTATATGCTGAATGGCGGGTCAAAAAATGAACTCGTAAGAAGTCGGGTCAGAAGAGCCAAAGATATCATTCTCAGGGATCGATCGCTCATTACCAGAGAAGAGATGAAACTCATCGAATCCATCATTGATTATCTTGACAAAACTACCCAGGAAACGTGTTTTGTCTGGATGACCGATATCTTATGCGAACGTCCTGAAATGGCGAGACATGTGGTGACGTCGGCGTTTGATGAGCAACTGTTGGGAGCCAACAGCCATTTACTCAATACGCTTCTAGAAAAAGCGCCGTATGCGATGACCTGGGAAAAGATCTATCTCTATGGGGAAGAAATCCTTGGGGTTGCCGGGAAGGAGAACAAAGAAAGAAATTACAACCAACTCGCGCGTATCTTGTGCCACCGGCTTGATTTAGCCAAACATTTTGTCTATCCGTCATTCCAGGAGCAAGCCTCCGGTTGTGAAAGCTGCCTGCTGCCAACGCTATTAAAAGTGGCCCCAAAAGAAATCACGCAGGACCATTTTAATGATTACATTGATACCGTTCACAGCATGCGTTGGATCGTCTATGGCCAGCTCAGAAACTATAATGAGCAGGCTGTTGACTGGATATTGAAGGCTCGACCCGATCTCATTAGAAAACCTGAAGAAAAACCCGCACCGAAAGAGCTGCCACTTCCCTTGCGGTCATGACTCTTGTGTGCCCGCCATTTCCTTTTTGGAGTGTCCGTAGATCAGGCGAAGACTATTGTCAGGTATTCTTCTGATCAAAATGATTAATCTCTCAGCGTTTTTGTTAATCCAAGGAAGTTATCTAAAGTTGAAATGTGCGTTATGCCCGAATCCTTCTCCAGGCCCAGGCATAACTCAAGATTAAATTATTGTCCAAAAACCCTGATGAGTTTTACTTTTCACTATACAATGGGTTGAAACCTCCCTTGTCCAACGAGAGTTTTCTTCCACATTTAGGACAATTTGTAGTTCCTAAGCCGTTTTTTTCAGAATCCTTGTATACGACTCCAAAAAACGAGGCTGATTGGTAATGGTCGCGATAGAATACATAACCACAGGGACATATGCATTTTTGTTGTCTTGGAGGCATGGTATCTTTTTCCTTTAACTATTTGCCAAATGAGTTTTAGGAACACCCGTTGGTGGATCCGCAGTTATCGCATTTCAAACAGGTGCCGTTCCTCACCATTTTGAACTGTTTACATTCCGGACAGGGATCGCCTTCATAGCCTTTTTGCCGGGCCTCTTGTACTTCGGTGATGGTAAGGGTCTCGCGTTTCATTTCCACTTTTCTGGCGACTTTCCCATGCTCTCCGTTTTTCCCAACTCCGTTGCCCACCGATTTTCGAGAAGGAAATACTTCGGGACTGATCGAGGTCGAACTGAGTGATCGAGGGTCCACTAAACCCTCTTCGCCTTCATCCGGCATATCCGTTTCCTTCTTGAGCGCATCCACTCGAAGATCTTCGGGGGCGACCTGTTCCAGATCGTGGCGGTCCAGATAGGTGATCGCCAGTTCCCGGAAAATGTAGTCGATGATCGAGGTCGACATTTTGATGTGGTCGTTGAGCTTGACCGGCCCGTTGGGCTCAAATCGAGTGAACACAAATGCGTCCACGAATTCTTCCAGCGGCACGCCATGTTGGAATCCGAGGGAAATCGCAATGGCAAAGCAGTTCATCAGACTTCGAAAGGCGGCTCCCTCTTTATGCATATCCAGGAAAATTTCTCCCAGAGTTCCATCTTCGTATTCGCCCGTTCGGAGATAGATTTTGTGACCACCGACAATCGCCTTTTGGGTATAGCCGGCTCGACGGGTCGGTAGGGGACGGCGTTTTGCCAGGTAACGGACCAGCACACGGGAAGCCGCTTGTTTCGCAACGGAGGCAATTTGCTCATTTGGGGCAGATAAATCGCCCCATTCACTGACGGTATTCAGCGGTTGGCTGAGTTTCGACCCATCCCGATACAGGGCCACGGCTTTGACCATGGAAGTCCAGGACAGCATATAGGCCTCTTTAACCGATTCCACGGACGCCTCGGCCGGCATATTGATGGTTTTGCTAATGGCCCCGCTGATGAATGGCTGGGCGGCTGCCATCATCCGGATATGGGCCGGTGGAGAAATAAACCGTTGTCCTATACGCCCGCACCGGTTGGCACAATCAAAAATTGGCAGATGTTCCGGTTTGAGATGTGGGGCGCCTTCAACGGTCATGGTGCCACAGCAAAAGTCCGTTGCCGCAAGAATTTCTTCCTGAGTGAAGCCGAGGATTTTGAGAATATTGAGTTGAGGACTCTGAAGTTGAGATTCGGTCAGACCTAATTTCTCACGACAGAATTCCTCAGTGAGGGTCCATTTGTTAAACGCGAAGTGAATATCAAAGGCTCCGTCCAGCGTGGCCTCCATGCGTTCCAATACGACACGGTCAAATCCTTTGGCTTGCAAGGTATCATGGTTGATAAATGGGGCTTGTTTGAGTGTTCGGGTCCCCGTCGCATAGGTGATGATATCTTGAATCTGGCTTGAGCTGTATTCCAGATGCCGTAAAGCAGGTGGAAGACTTTGATTGATGATTTTAAAATAGCCACCACCGGCCAGTTTCTTGAATTTGACCAGGGCGAAATCCGGCTCAATTCCGGTGGTGTCGCAATCCATGACTAGGCCAATTGTGCCGGTTGGCGCGATGACGGTGGCTTGTGCGTTTCGATACCCGTATTGTTCACCCAGTTCCAATGCCCGGTCCCAAGATGTTTGTGCGGCTTGTACGAGGGTTTGAGGACATTGGTCAGGTTGAATACCTATTGGCGGGATGGTGAGCCCCTCATATTCCTCAGTCGGAGCATTGTAGGCGGCACGACGATGGTTCCGCATGACTCGAAGCATGGCTTCGGCATTACGTGGATAGGCGTTAAAGTGTCCTAATTCTTTGGCCATTTCTGCGGATGTGGCATAGGACTCCCCGGTCATCAGGGATGTAATGGCCCCACTCCAGGCTAAGGCCTGTGGCGAATCGTAGGGAATCCCAATTTTCATGAGAATGGAGCCCAAGTTGGCATAGCCGAGACCAAGGGTTCTAAAGGCAAAGCTTTTTTCCGCAATCGCGCGGCCGGGGAATCCTGCCATCAGCACGCTAATTTCCAGGACGATTGTCCACAACCGGACGCCATGTCGAAATCCGTCTATATCAAACTGTCCTTCCGATGTCAGAAATCGCCCTAAATTGAGGGAGGCCAGATTGCACGCGGTATCATCTAAAAACATGTATTCGCTGCAAGGATTCGAGGCATTAATCCGACCATCCTGGGGACAGGTGTGCCATTCGTTAATGGTTGTGTCGTATTGCACGCCGGGATCTGCGCAGATCCAGGCCGCCCAGGCGATTCGATCCCATAATTCTTTTGCCGGCATGGTCTTGCAGACTGCACCGTCGGTGCGTCTGGTCAACTTCCAATCCCCGCCGGCCTGAAGGGTCTTAAAAAATTCATTCGGAATTCTGATGCTATTATTCGAGTTTTGCCCGGAGACCGTCTGATAGGCTTTGCTATCCCAATTGGTGTCATATTCATGGAACACGAAATGGGTAAACCCTTCCTGGGCGTAGCTGAACATCCGGTGAATATAGGGTTCAGGCACACCGACTTCCCGTGCGGCTTGAATTGCCTCACGTAAGGAATGATTGTCTCGGGGGTCGGTTTCGACCTGAGCGCTCCCGTCCTGACGTGGGACGTGACAGGCTTTTAAAACCGCATTCAGATGACGCGCGCAGACTTTTGAACCGGTGACCATGGCTGCTACTTTTTGTTCTTCAATGACTTTCCAATCAATAAATTCTTCAATGTCGGGATGATCCAAATCCAGACACACCATTTTCGCGGCGCGGCGAGTCGTGCCTCCCGATTTAATGGCACCGGCGGCCCGATCGCCGATTTTGAGAAAGGACATGAGTCCTGACGAGCGACCGCCTCCGGATAACGATTCTCCATCGGCCCGTAACTTGGAGAAATTGGTACCGGTTCCAGACCCGTATTTGAAAAGACGGGCTTCCCGAACCCACAGATCCATAATCCCGCCTTCATTGACCAAATCATCAGATATCGATTGGATAAAGCAGGCATGGACTTGAGGGCGCTCATACGCATTGCGGGCTTGTTTGACCCGGTGGGTATTCGGGTCTACGTAGAAATGTCCTTGTGAGGGTCCAGACAAGCCGTAGGCAAAGTGCAGGCCGGTATTAAACCATTGGGGAGAGTTCGGAGCGGCCATTTGCCAGGCCAACATGTAACTCAGTTCGTCTTTGAACGTTTCGGCATCTTCAGGGGTATCAAAGTAGTGATGGGTTTTGCCCCATTCCGTCCAACAACCGGCCAGTCGATGGAACACTTGCCGGGCATCACGTTCCCCTCCCAGAAGGGGGCCGCCTTTCTCATTGAGGAGTGGATGTCCCTGGTCGTCAAATTGGGGAACCCCGGCTTTGCGGAAATATTTTTGGGCCAAAATATCGATCGCCAATTGGGACCAATGTTCCGGGGCCAGAATGTTGTCTTGATGGAACACGGCCGAGCCATCCGGATTTCGGATTTCTGAGGATCGGTGTGAGAAGGGAATGGTCTGATACGGGCTTTCACCGGTTTGTGTAAATCGACGCTCAATTTTCATGTAGGACTCCTTTGGAAGAGACTGCAAACCTGAGGGGTAATTCTTCGGTCATTTTTTCCGCCTCATCTGGCATCCCTGCCTTTCCAAGAGAGCACATTGGAAT
>JACDDF010000134.1:306-6471 GCA_013817135.1 Nitrospirales bacterium | reverse complement strand
GCTTGCTTCCATATTGCAGGATCCTGCAATGATTCTTCAAACCGGATTAAGGTCGTCCATTTTATCCCCACCTGCTCCTCAATCAACAATTGCGATACTTTCTTCAGTAATGCGGGAGGATAGGATTCATCTGAAAATAAAAAGTGCTCTGCCTGATACTTCTCTTTCAATGCTTTGATTTCTCGGACTACATCATGCGCGGGTTTTCCACGGTACTGATCGAAATATCCCTGTCCATGATCACAAAAGGTACATCGTCCCCAGTAACACCCTCGTGTGGCCAAGTACGGTAAAATTCGAACTGGGACAAAATAGGCATCCAACGGCAATCCCTCAAAATCCGGAAGAGGCAAGGCGGTCGTCTTTTCGGTATATATTTCATCATTCACACGAACCTCCCCCTCTCGATGCCACATCAAGTTAGGGACCTTTTCCCAGTCTCGTTCCCCCGCCAGAGCTTCCAGCAACCAAACCAACGCATGTTCGCCTTCATACAAAATGGCCGAGTCAAAGACTTGCGTAAAAAATTCCTTCCGTTTGGGAAGATCATCTTTTAATCGGGTAATCACGTTGCCACCCACCGTCACATGAATGGCAGGGAATTCCTCTTTAATCATTTTGCAAAAGGTCATACCCGCCAAGAGTTGCATTTGGGTTCCGACGGAAACTCCTATCACTTCCGGTTGTTCTTTCTGAATAGCAGGGAGCACTAACTGACGGCACACATCCCGATACACGTTGACAAGGTCGTCATCAAGACATGCTAACACTTCAGTCGAGACTCCCGAGCGATACCCCAGATTACTTTCCATGGGATAGAACACGAGGGAAGCAGGGAAATAGGCGGCAGAAATAAATTGCATGACATCTCTAAACGTTTTTAAGGCCCATTCCAATTTTTCTGCATCATAAAATGCCTCGCCTCTCACGATGACTTTGGCTTCAATAGCTCGTTCAGCCAACTCCATCACATCTATAGCATCTTGCGATGCCAAACAGGCTAGTCGGTCTCGTTCAAAATCAGTCAATTCATTTCGGGCTTCCCGTTCGTCCAATCCTCGTCGCTGCTGATCCATTCGAAGCTTGACCCAGATTAAAAAAGTATCACTAAAAAACCAGTCATACATTTCGATGTTGACATCTTTCTGTATCACCTCATGGCCATATGAGCGAAGAACGGCAGTCAGACTGGGCAAGGCAAGATATGGGGCGGTGGGAACCCATTCCGGAGGAAAGAGCAACATCGTTTTAAAAATCCGCCTGGATTTATCGGTCAAACCACCACGCTCGATTTCAATTAAAGAATCAGTCATATGGTCAACGCTCCTGACTTTAGACAGAGGCTAATTTCGATGAGGAATCGTGTGAGTCGAGGCGAAATTGCAGAGAAGGTAATTTATTGGTTCCGAAGTGGGCCACGTATAAAAACACATATTCCCGGATAAAGATTTTCAAATCCCACCCCGCATAATGATTTTGCTCAAATTCTTCAAATACCCGTTCGGCATCCTCAACACTCAACCCTTCTTTCACCGTAAAATAATAATCCAAGGCCAAATCCCATTCCGGATTTTTATAATAGGTAATGCCAAACTTTTCAGGATTCTTTGCGACGGGGGTATGCTTGCTCAAATCAAAGGTCCCAAATCCAATTGAATGGACGTGTTCTCGATTATCTTCTAAAAATTGGATAGAGAATTTCGCATCTTGGTAGGTTTCACCTGGGAATCCAAAAAATCCCATGACATGATTCCAAACCCCATGTTGGGAGGACAACTCTAAGCTTCGCTGGATTACCTCCGTCGTGGTTGCCTTGTCCATGAGTTGAAGCACACGCTCACTTCCGGATTCATAGCCCATATGGAGAAATTTGCATCCCGATGTCTGGGCATCCGCCCAGACTTGGTCCTCAAGGAGACTCTTTTCGAAACGGATATGTGTGGTCCAGGCAATATCTAAATCCGACTCAATCAATTTCTTCGTGAGCTTCCGAAATAAGGCAGGGGGATAAGATTCATCCGTAAAATGAAAACTCCGGGCATGATACTTATTTTTCAAATAGGTAAGTTCCTCAATAATCTGCCAATCCCTTTTAGTCCGGTACCCTGCCGTATAACCCTCACCATGATCACAGAACTCACACCGCCCCCAATAACATCCGCGAGTGGCTAAATAGGGAAGAATCGGCTCAGGTACAAAGTATTTCTCTAATGGCAATCCGTCGAAATCTGGGGGAGGCAACTCGCCCATATTTTCGGCGTAGGATTCGGAATTCACATGAATTCCCGCTGCATCTCTGAATAGTAAATTAGGAACATGCGATAAATCCCCATCCGAGCCTATGGCTTCCACCAATCGCAACAGGGCAGTTTCACCTTCATAGACAATCGCGCTGTCAAATAAGGCGAATAACTTTGGAATATCTGGAAGCACTTCTCTCAGACGGGTTACGGTATTGCCTCCAATGGTTATATGAATATCGGGGAATTGCTCCTTAATGAGTGCACAAAATGTCATAGAGGAAAACAATTGCTGTCGAAGAACAATTGAAATCCCAATGACATCAGGCTTTTCGGCTAGAATGGCAGGCTTCAGAATTTCCTCAAACACGTCCCGATAGACATTGACTTGAGTATCTTCAACGGCTTCAAGCACTTCAGACGACATAAACAGCTTATAGGATAAATCAGTTTCCATCGGAGGCATGCAGATTCTTGCCGGGGCATACACCAAGGATATCGTGGCAGTCACTTCCCTGAAGGTGTTCATCACCCATTCCAGCTTCTCACTCTCGTAAAACTCTTGGCTTCGAACAATTTCCTTCGCTTTCTCAGCTCTTTCAGCTAAATCGTTAATGTAGCCTCTGGTACAATTGCAGAGAGCTAACTGAAGGTCCACTTCCGCATCAGTTAACTCACGACTCTTCCCAATCTTTTTGAGGCGATCAAGTTGCTGGGGAACTTTTTTAAGAATGCGACGGAGGAAATCCCGGCTAAAATACCAGTCGTACATTTCTAAATTGACATCTTTTTGAACGACGTCATGGCCGGCAGATCGAAGAAAAGCCGTTAGGGTTGGAAGGCTCAGGTAGGGTTCTGAGGGGTACCAGTCAGGCGGAAAGACCAACAGGATTTTGGCCTTGCTGGGTGAATCTTTGAAATTGGCCGTTCTTGGTAATTGAATCTTATCAGGGCGAATCAAACCACCTTTATCATAATTTATCCTCATATTTACACCCTAGGTAAAAATATTTAATCGCGTTTAGGTCAATCAAACCGAAATGATGATAAACCTATTCATCTATAATCATATCTAAAGTAACTCATTGATTTTAAATATATTTTTCATTAGATGGATTCACCATTCTAAGTCCTTGAAAAAACCATGGTCAAGGGCAATTTCACAGGAGAACAGTATTAGAAAAATTTTAAATATTTGACCGAATAATATCTTCAGATTAAAATCACTTATCTGCCCTAGGAATTCCTTCCTTGTCTGGTAGCGTACTCTATCATCAACAACTCTTAAATTTCTTAGGATCCCTAGGAATTATCTGTGAGGAAATGACCATGAGCAATACAATCATGCCTGGATGTCGGAACTGGATGTCGTATTTAATGGATTCGTTAGTCAATGCTGGAACGATGCCCTCATGGGAAGCCCTCCAATATCTAGTGACTAACCTGTTAGGTGAGGCGCCCAATCCCCACCTCCATCAAAGCAAATCCCCTTATGAAACCATACAACAATTCCTCCACCGTATTTACGGACCAATCGTTGAAGCCGCCTCCCGCACGGTTGAGATTCCAGCCAAAGCCATGATTCATATGTTTACGGATATCAGTCTCATGGGAAAATCGGCAGTCTTGGTCGTGTTTTTTCCAGGACAAAACGCTCCGCACCAATTGTTACTATTAGACTCAGTGCCAGCCTGGGACTTGGTATTTGAAAATTCCTCTGCGTTCGATAGCTGGGCTGAAGAACGATATCAATGGATCGTGAAAGCCCTTCAGAGCATTGGACACCCCATTGAATCTTCTATGCTTGAATGCCCCACCACCCTCCAACCGATTCTGGTTTAATACTAAGGGTCTTCATCAAAACGAGGGGGTAGCTGCTATCGACAAACCCCTTCCGGATAGAGATCCAGTCCCCCGAAATGGAAGTAGATGGCTTGGATATATCGCTGCTTATTGCGAAAGCCTCGACTCCGGGTTTTGATGCCTTGGATGCGGCTATTCATACTCTCCGACGCCCCATTGCTGGCCTGCAACAGCACCGCATTCAGAATGCCCCACAGATGCTTCTTGATGATGCGGGCCACCTTTTTGATCGGGCCCAGGCGACTGCGAATGGCCCAGGCATACCACTGCTTCCACCTTTTCTCCGCCCAGGTGCGGCTGGTGTAGTGCCAGAGCCTCATGCCCAGCGTCTTGATCGCCCAGGCCCGGGCCGTTTTCAACGTGCTGGCTCTCAACACCTTGAACGCACACTGCCGTGGGCGGGACAGGTTTCTCAGGTTGGTTAACCCATCATACCTGGTGCCCTTCAGATCCTCCCAGCCTTCTCGCATTAAGGCGACATGTTCCTGCTTGCGCACCTGGTCGACGGCCCCCCCCAGATACTTGGCCACATGAAATTTATCAAACGCGATTTTGCTCTGCGCCTCAGGAATTTGCTCCAGAGTGGCCTTGATGTCGGCGGGCCACATATCCATCGCAATGCTCTCCAGCCCCGCTTTCTGTCCCTCCGTGAGCGTATCGTCATAGCTGGACAAACTACTGGTCTTGCGTTCCTCCGCCACATGCAGCACGTGGCCACCCGGCTGATCCGTGACCACCGTGACAGAGTCATGGCCCTTGCGGAAGGAGGTTTCATCGACCCCGATGTGTGTTGGGCTCGTTACTTCTCGGCGAGCCAACCCCCGCTTGACCGCTCGCTGCATGATGCCTGCAATGGCGTTCCAGCTTAAGACTCATTGCCGGGCCACGGCCTGAATCGACGCCTCTTTGAGCCAGTCCAGGACGAGGGCTTCATACAGGGCAGTGAACCCGGACCCCGACTCCGCCCAAGGCACCGTGACCGTCACCCCCCCATGGGTCGGACAGGGCACTCGCGGAACCTCGGCCACGATGAGCGTCTTGAGTTGACAGGTGTCCAGATGCCGCCAGGTCCGAGCGCGCTGGTCATAGCCGGGACAAGGTGTCCCGCAATGCGAACAGGTTGGGCGCACCCCTGAGTCGTGTTCAACATGGACCGTCACTTCGCCGGCTGTCATAGAGACCTCCACCTCGGTGACCGTCCACGGTGTCTGAAGCCCCAGAATCTGCTTGTAAAGTTCTTTGTCTCTCATGCCTCCTACCGTAACCAACCCACTCGATCAGGGGAAGAGCCAATTTTTTAATGACAGAAAGAATGATCCCCGCAGCAACTTAGGGGATTTGCACCTTAAAAGCTTTGGTTCTTTCGAGTCCTCCTGGTGTGCATTCTGTATTAATGAGTTTTTTGCAAGAGAGTGCTATCTTGTGACTCCTTCCCTTTGTAAGCGGTTTCATTCCGAAGAGGATTTCATGCCGAAGAGACATGAAGGGTGAGGTAGAGTCCCTGAGCATTGATGTTTTTACGTGCCGATTTCAAGCGAAAAGACTACCACCTCGCTTTACAAAGGTGGGGGAATTAAGAACGATCAGCTACGACTTTTACTCATGCTATTGTCGGAAGAACCTAAATTTCAGGACAGCCTAAATCCGGGCTTCATATATCATTAAGCTTCCATGCGGATATGGTTCACTCAATATAGGAATGCCGGAAAGGTCATGCCGCTTTCCGTGTGTTGGATCCTGCTGGCTGCATCCCTGTCGCTGGGAGAGGAACCCCACAAAAAGCCAAATCCTCTAACAGAAGATCCCTACTTGCTATGGCGATTGGATGTAGCCAGAGAAAAAGCGAGAGAAATTCCTCAAACTATATGGGGACGGTCGGAAGGGTCAGAAGTGGAACTGGAACGAATATCCCGATCAGGTGCTCTTGCAAGAGGACGCGGAAAATGAAGAACCCCGCAGCAAGCTGACGGGGTATCGAAGAGTTAGAAGAGTTTCAGTTGTTGGGCATCTTCTTTAGGATAACCTTGCCGTTGGACATACCGTTCCACCATCTGCCAGTTGG
>JACDDF010000134.1:0-296 GCA_013817135.1 Nitrospirales bacterium | reverse complement strand
CACGTCATACCCATCCGACCAAAATTCTCCTCCCCAGAGCTCCCGCTTGACGGCTGGTTGTCGCCGGAAGATCTCTCGGGCCGTAATACTCTTGAAGATTTGTACAATTCGCCCTGGCGCTACTTTGGGATGGGCACCGCAGAGTACATGAAGGTGATTCTTATCCGTGCCAAGAGCTTCTATTTCAATGGGATACCGTTCTTCAATGCTGACGGCGGTCTCTTTAATAATGTTTGTGACTTCCGCATCTAACAGAACCTTCCGGGACTTGACCGGAAAGACAATATGATAATGGA
>JACDDF010000133.1 GCA_013817135.1 Nitrospirales bacterium | reverse complement strand
GGTTAATTCCGAACGCCGGCCCAAACTTTCGCTGGGTCAATTTCTTTGTCAGGATTCAGCTCTTTGGCCTTATCCAGTAGTGACTCAGTTGTCTCAGGGATTTCCGGATCAGGTATGCAGCAATCGTCCACAGGACAGACAGCTGCACATTGAGGCTCATCAAAATGACCGACGCACTCTGTGCAGCGCTCATGGGTAATCACGTATACCGTGTCTCCATCACCCTGACCTTCACCGACTTTATTGCCCTTTTCTTCTGCGGCGCTACGTGTCTCAAAAATTGCTTCGTTGGGACATTCGGGGAGACAGGCACCACAATTAATGCACTCTTCTGTGATTAGCAACGACATAATTCCTCCTTAGGGGACAAGTAAACCGTCATGTCAATTGTAGGAAGCCAACGCCTACGATTCTTAATGAAATTTCCCTTGGCATGAGGGCTCGCACGGTAACAACTCTTTGGCGATTTTAACGGTGTAAATTTCTTTGCGTCAACCGGACAGAAGACCTATCTGATAAGCTATTCGGGCCTGCGGTAAAATTAGGTGGATTCAAAAACCATTTTAAGAAATTGTTGGGGCCAATAACCATACAAATTATGGGCACATTGATATATTTTGACGTAAGGCAGTAATTGGTCTGACCTTGACGAACCTTTGGACGATTGTTATAGCAGCGATGCGTCATTAATAACGGACGAGAGAGGTTCTGTCGCATTTGTAGGAGTCGCGTTTGAGGTTTGAGTAATGTGGAGCGAAAGATTGTGATTGTGTGGATGAACCCTTGGTAGGCTCATCTCAGGGTGTGTTCGAGATAGAGGTTGTTTTGCCTGACAGTCCAATTGGGGTTAGACACCTTCCGTATTTTTCTTACCTGCCTCCCTATGAAAACAATTAGCTCCGGATCCTCAGTGCTTTCCGCCTATGCTGCCCTCACGATGGCCGCGATGGTCTGGGGAGGATCGGTGGTTGCGCAAAAAGTCGCTTTAGGTCCATTTTCCCCCGTGGAAGCGTCCGTGTTTCGAGGAATAGGGGCCTTACTGATCCTCGTCCCTCTTTGGCGGTGGAAGGAAGGGATCGTTTCTTTTTCCCGAAGAGATTGGCAAAACTTTTTTTTCCTAGGAATCGGGGTCCTGGGCAACCACTTGTTCGTTCTCTTTGGTCTCCAATTTATTGGGGCAGGGGCAGCGGGTATTATTATTGGTGCGAGCCCGGCCATTACCGCCTTTCTGTCTTCTTTAATCCTGAAGGATGTACCTTTCCAGGTGATTTGGTTTGGTTGCCTTGTCTCGTTTTTTGGAGTATTGAGTATTTCCGGGCGCGGGGCGGTGGATGGATTGGGTTCCAATCCTTTACTCGGAGGGAGTCTGGTGGTGTGCGCGTTAGTGAGTTGGGCCCTATATACGATTGGCTGTCGCAAGACCATGGAACGGTTCTCTCCGCTGACCGTGACGTGGACCACTCTTCTGATTTCTTTGATCTTTGAAATCCCGTTGTTGGCCATGAATCACAAAGTTTTGGGTGCCGGGTTAGCGACGGTTCCCGTGTCTGGTTGGCTGGCACTCCTGTATGTCATGGTATTTGCCACGGCGTTGGGTCAACAGGCCTGGTTGTATGGCGTCAAAGGGATCGGCCCTTCCAGAGCAGGAATTTTTGGTAATCTTATTCCGGTTTCTGCCTTGTTTTTTTCCCTGGTGATTTTGGGAGAACCGGTTGGCATGAGAGAAATAAGTGGGATAGGATTGATCTTGCTCGGGGTCTGGTTGGTTGATCGACAATCCTGTGCCGTATTAGTGAAAGTCACATGATTTGGAAATAGGCGGAAACGAAGAAAGAGAGCGCACTATGCTGAAGGAACGGATTGAGGAAGTCACACAGATGAATGAGTTGTTTTACCGTGGGTTTGAACAGCTGGATGTTGCGCTGATGGACTCTATTTGGGCTCATCAGGAGTATGTGACCTGTATCCATCCAGGGTGGAGTATCCGAGTGGGGTGGCCGGCAGTTAGGGATTCCTGGGTGGTCATTTTCAATAATACGTTTTCGATGAAATTTGAATTGACTGAAGTCCAGGTCCAAGTTGCGGCCGATGTTGCCTGGGTTATTTGTACAGAAAACATCACCAGCCGGGTGGGAGAGAACGAACAGAATAGTCAGGTAGTGTCAACCAATTTATTTGAGCGGATTGGAGACGAATGGAAGATCATCCATCATCACGGATCACCGCTCATGGAATAAGATCTGAACGTCCCTTGGCTGTGGGTTACTTCTGAGGCATTTCATTTGCCATTTATTAGTAGATGAGGAAATCTCTTCGATTTTGTGGTCAATCGGGAAGGTGCAAGGCCAGGATAACGGCCAAACAGGTGTGACATGGAAAATGAAGTTTTGATCAAGAGGAAGAGCTACTGAACGTTGATTTGGCCCATTCTTCAACAATCACGTCTCGTTCTTCCATGTTCATTGCGCTATATTTTTTAAACATACCCAGTCCGCCTTTTTTCCTGCGCCACGTGACGAAATGTAAAAAGTGTTCCTTGCATAACGATTGGGTTCCGGCAGGGGCGTAGAGGGGTTCGGTGCATCCCCCAATCAGACACGTATCAGCATTCATATCCTGGTCCTCCTTTTAAGTTCGCCTGGCAGTGTGCAACAGTCGAAGTATGCCCAACCGTGAGGTGAGAAGGCAATCAATTCACGCCGGGACGATGAAGAATTGTACGTGAATGCCGTTATGAGTAGATGGGGGTGTTCCCTTGCTTTCTCCGTCAAATGGCGGGTATCGTAGGCACCCAGTAAGCGAACCGTTTGACATATATTGACAGTGTCGTTGAAGAAAGGAGCGTTCTGTGTTGACTGCTAAAGATGTATTTGAACAAACGAGAGAGATGGCCTTGCGCGCCACGAATCAGGAAGAACGGGCTCTTCAAATCGATTATCCGGCGTTGGGCACGAAGATTGAGCAGGCGTTGACAGGCCGGAAAATTAACCTTCTATATGTGAATGAATTTTTGCCGGAAGGGTATGAAGATCAAGGGCGTTTTAACGTTATGGTCATGACGGCTGGCAATGTTCTCTTTGATGTGGTTATCGGGGATTCGTATTTTCGATACGACATTTTTTCTAGCTGTGATTTAGATAAAATCCAATTGATCGACGGGACATGGGATAACAAAGAAAAACGCACGGAAGAATCATTTCTTAGTCTACGGTTAATGCATGGGGATGAGGCACATATTCTTCTCGCGCTCAAGGACGAGCAACGTCCAGCCGTATTGTCTTTTGCCGAAAAAATCTCTCATGGCAGACACCCAAAAAAAGTCTGATGGCTTTTTTCAGGGTTCGGAAGAATTGTTCCTGAATTTCGTAACCGATTAAAGGGCGGTAAACGGCAAGGCACAGACAGAGGCCGGGAATCGTTGGTCCAGGATCTCGATTTCCAGTTTTGTCTGTGGTTGGGTAAATTCTCGTAGGGGAAATCCCAGTGCAATTGGTTTTTTGATAAGAGGGGAGTGGGTGGAGCTTGATACCCATCCCACTTCCCGCGTTCCACTAAAAATTTTCGCCCCAGCTTCCGGTAGTTGTGGGGGTTCTCCTTCAAGAATTAATCCGACCAATCGCCTTTTGGCCGATCCATACGTATCCATTCTGGCGACGACTTCCTGCCCGGGATAGCATCCCTTCGATAAGCTAAAGGCGATTCCATCCAAATTCGCTTCTGGCGGAACGATTTTGTCATTCAAGTCTGGCCCAAGGCGAGCCAATCCCCCTTCAATTCTGACGGTCTCGAGTGCCTCCCTTCCAACCGGCTGAAGGCCGGCCTCTTTTCCTATCTTCAAGAGATGAGACCATAGTGTAGTAAGACCTTCGACCTGGACAAATAATTCAAAGTCTTGCCCACCCGTTTCTTCCGTTCGAGCGATAACGCCTTGCATGTCACCAAATGTGAATGCGATGGTATCTAACACCTGAAGGGAATTCACTTCTACACCGAGGGCTTGTTTGAGAATATCCGGACCATTCGGCCCGGTAACCAGGAGGAGTCCCCAACTTTCCAGACCATTGTGGAGTTTGGCTTTTGTCCCATAGAGCAGAAATTTTCGAAGGGCTTGAAAGGTCAGGTCACCCACCTCTCCGACATCCTCAATGATCAGGGTCTCCGGTTGCAGAAATACTCGAAAATAGGAGAGCATTTTGCCTTTATGATTCATGAAGGCCGAGTACCTCCCCTGCCCGGGCTTAAGAGGAAGAATATCGTTGCTGATGATGCTTTGGAGCCAGGAGACTCGGTCCTCACCCGTGACCATGATTTTTCCTCGTAAGGATAGGTCGGCGAGGCCTGCTCTCTGATGAATGGACTCATACTCTAAAAGAGGGTTGCCGTAATGAAGGGGGACTTCCCATTCGCCACAAGGTTGAAACGTGGCGCCTAGGGCTTCATGCTGCTTATGAAGTGCAAGGGTCTTCATGATGTAGCTGCCGCCGTGATTTCCTCAAACAGCGCGAGTGTCCGCGCAGAAAATTCATTGCGCGAGACAATTTTTTGAATTCCAAGGTCCTTCGCCAGTTTCCATGTTTGAACTTCTTCATGATTGGCAAAGGCCAGAATGGGCAATGACTGTGTTTGAGGAAGTGTGCGTAGAGATTTCACAATATCGAAAGCATTGAGCCGGTCATCATTCATGTTAATGATAATGCCCATCGGTTGGCTGGCAAGGGCTTTCGTTTGCCAGTCATCTCCAGTGCGGAGACGTTCCAGTTTATAGCCTTGGGGTAAAAAGGCATCGCGTATTTTGGTGTAGAAGAAGATATCACTAACCGCCACAAGAATCGTTTTGGTGTCTGGCATTTGGTAAGGCCTTTATTAGTTCTAGTTCATAAGGGTTAGAATGCGCATGAGCGCTTTTTTTGCTGTCTTGTATTCAGGGTTAAGAGCCAGAGATTTTTTGTAGGAATCGACTGCCTGGTCCCATTCCCCTTGTCGTTCATACACACGGCCGAGATTCATGTGAGGAAAAGAGGGGTTTTCGTATCGTTTGGCTTTCATCGCTTTTTCAAGCCAGGGAATAGCCTCTTCCAGCTGGTTGAGCTCAATAAGGTAAGCCCCGATATCGTTATAGGGATTTCCGAATTCAGGGTCCTGGCGAATAGCTACTTGGCACTCCTCAATGGCTTCCTGCAATTGTCCCATGAAACTATAGGCCCATCCTAAAAACGTGTGTGCTTCTGCGGTCGGGAAGAGGTCGATGGATTGTTTGTAGAGATCCACCGCTTCTTCCAGTTGGCCTTTCATTTGGAGTTCATAGGCTTGCTGGAAAAGGTTCCAAGCTGTCACCTTATCTTCTTCGTGGCCCTCACCCTGGTCGAGAAAATCTTGAATATCCATAGGAAATTGTGTTGCGAACAGTCCTTTTTGTGTCTCTCAGGAAAAAGAGGTGATTACTCGCCTTTGAGCTTGCGTTGAACTAATTCAGCGGCACGTCGGCCGGAAAGCAACATCGACCCAAACGCCGGTCCCATGCGTGGGCTGCCATCAACTGCAGCAACGGCCAAGCCAGTGACAAAGCAATTTGGATAGATTTCACGGGTATTTTCTACCACTAATGCTTCGGAACGCGCCACCCACATAGCCCCGTTTCCAGGCACCTTCTGATATAAGTTACGTTGGTGGAGGAGATTGACCACGACGGCATCATGACCGGTGGCATCAACCACAATTTGACTTTCAAGGGCAATGGGATCGACGTGAATGGTATCATGTCCGGCCATTTCCACGGTGGAATTATTGACCACAACACCTTCGATCCGTTGATCTTGCCGAAGAATGAGATCGACGACTTTGGTGAGATTCATAATCTTCACGCCGGCTTCGTAGGCAGCGGAAATGAGCCGGCTGGTCACATGAGGCGGATCAACCATGGTCATTCCCGGGCAGTCTTTAATCGGTTTAAAGGGAATGCCTAATTCTTCAAGAATCCGATCCGCTGGTTCGCAAATCGTGGCTTTATTCATGAGAAATCCACCAGACCAAAAGCCGCCACCAAGAGCCAGTGATTGTTCGATAAGCAGCGTCCGGAAGCCGGTCGCGGCAAGGTCTCTGGCGCAGAGGAGTCCGGACGGACCTCCTCCGACGATGATGATATCGCTTTCAATCAGTGAATCGAATTCTTTGTAATACTCCCGGGCAATGTGACGGGTGATGTCCCGTTCTCGTAAAGGAGCGATGTTGATAGGATTCATAGGGGAGCTCCAGATAATATTTCGTTTTTATGGAACATAAAGGCCAATCGCGTTTGGTCTTAGCTTATTACCAAAACCCTGTTGGTCACCTGCTGTTTCCGCCATTGGCGTTTACCGCTTTACAGATATAAGTCTCCACCGGTTTTTCGGAACTCTTCTGATTTTTCCTGCATGCCTTGTTTCAGTGCGGCATCCTCTGCCAATTGTTTTTCCGCAGCATACTCTCGCACGTCCTGGGTAATTTTCATGG
>JACDDF010000132.1 GCA_013817135.1 Nitrospirales bacterium | reverse complement strand
GGGCGGAAAAGAGCCTAACTTTGATCCTGATCCGTTTTTATTCCACGATAGCTTTCGGCGACATGGGCAAAAGACGAGTATGGTCGTGTCTAGATATTGGCCAATTCCGAATGGTTGCCAGCGTTCTGCCGCAGCTCAGTAGTAAGGTGGACTCACCGTGTATGAAGAATAATCCATTTTCGTCCTTCGAGCATCAAAGGGTCTGGTGGACGAGGTGGGCGTGCCGAAGGCTTTTGATTTTTGCGGTTTCCCTCATGGCGGCTAGTGCCTGGGAGGTGATTGCGGATCCGCAATTCGTACAGCACCAAAAGGCTCCGGTTGGTGCAAGTGTATTGTTCTGGCATTGAGGACAGCGTTGGAATGACATTGTTGATTCCTTTCTTAAATTGAATGGTGTGAAAAGCCAGCATCAAAGTAAGTAGGGGACCCAGGAGTGCGGATGGGTCCCCCACTAGCTTGGAGAAGGGAAGAGTCCTCTCCGGGATAGGCCGACAGTTCGGTTAGTGGAGATCTCCAGGTAAATGAATATTGAGGCCGTTTAACAAAAACATGTTTGGGTGGTTTGGTCATTTGTCCATCTTCATCCCTGATCTGCCACGAGGCTCCGAGGATATTCCGAAACGGCCTCTGAGTGATTGGGGAGCGGTTGAAGATTGAAAAGCAATGGAGAGGTGTTGGTTTGGGGAGTTGAGAAAATCATCCTTCCTGTGTTGGTTTGCATGAATCGGGTAACCACCACCTCAATGGCGTGACCGACCAGAGTGGCGCCGTGGTCGACGACAACCATCGTGCCATCATCTAAATGTGCAATCCCCTGCCTTTGCCCCTGCCCCTCCTTGTGAATAAAGACCCGAATCGTTTCCCCAGGCAATACCAAAGGCCGTAATTGGTAGGTTAATTCGTTCACATTGAGGGAGAACACACCTTGAAGTAATGCGACTTTTGCCAGATTCCAATCGTTGGTCACGATCTTGGCTTCGCGGTTTTTGGCTATGGCGATGAGTTGATGGTCAACCGCTGAGATGTCGGGTTCCCAATCCTCGATTATCACCACGTCCATATTTGGCAGCTGCTGTAGTTGGGATAAGATATCCAAGCCACGCTTCCCCTTAATTCGTTTAGAGGCGTGAGCGGAGTCGGCTAATGTTTGGAGTTCATGAAGAATACTTTTGGGAACCAGGAAAGGACCTTCCAAAAATCCTGTGGTGCAGAGTGAAAGTATTCGGCCATCGATAATGGCGCTAGAATCCAGCAATTTTTGAATGGTGTTCGATGGGGTTAGCGAAGTGTGGGGAGAGGAATCTTTTGGTAGTTCCTCGATTGGGGCCAGCGACAGTGTGTTGGAGATGTGAATACCGACAATCAGCCCGATGTAGGGACAGAGAAGAAATACAGGGAGTCCGATCCACGAGGTAAGGGAAGACATTTGGAGGAGACCTGTTCCCATTCCCATGATCGATAAAAAACCGATCCCTGCCAAGGCGACGATGAGGCCTAAGCTACCACCAATCAAGGTGGAACGGTGGCATGCCATGAGTTGTCGTTCTATCCATAGGGCTACGCAGCCGATTGCCAAGCCGGTGGCTCCTAACAGAACGATGTCTGGGATGACATCCGTCCATTGAGAGGGAGCATGTCCAAGGCCAGCATACATTCCCACCATTAGACACAAAATGAGATACAGCCATTGGTGAATGGAAAGAAATGGCGTTCTCGAACCAACGGGTAACGTGGAGGCTGGCGCGATCATCATAGAGTCTTTCCTTTAAAGGTTGCTGCAGAGTTCGTTTGATGGTGGAGGAGATTCAGCCCGTTGGAGCCTCAAGTGGTGAACAGTGAGCCAGGACATGGTTGAAGGTGAGCCTGGACTTGAGAACAGCTTGAGCAGATCTCTGGCAGAAATCACTTTCTGCCACCTCAAGCACTGTGGTGATACCTCGGAGGTTCAGATCATGGAATAGGCGAAATTGTAGGCAGCATCGATGGTCAAAAAATAATGTTTCGCATCGATGGGGTGGTAAAGAGGCGGTGAGGTGCAGGGAACGTTTCAATCGATTGAGAGGATCAGTCAAAAATGGAAGACCAAAGTCCTGAGGAGGACGACACCAAGAATGCCCAAGCAAGGCGTTGTCAGGTATTAAGACCGCGAGCACGGCCCCACCTGCATGAAACCGGTTGACTTGTTGTTCTAGCAACCAGGCATCGCTTTCAGTAAAGGCAGGCATGCAACACAAAACAAATTGCGTGCCCTGAAACGCTGTCAGGGGAAGGTACTGCCATCTTCCCTTTAACAGGCAGGGGGTTTTCCATATTGGTGCGCGCGTTCCGATCTTCATGCTGTTCCCTCCTTGGTATTCAGTGAAAAATCTTCCGGGTCTGAGCAAACCATTCATTGGATACGTTGCGTCCGAACATCTGCGTTATACGTGTTGGTGTGTGCAGGATAACTACGCTTATTTAATGATTTTGAAACCCATTATCATTATCATATTAAAATAAATAAATCTTGTCAACCATGAGAACTGTTCTTTTGTGTTTTAGGTGTTGGACAGGTTTCAGGGAGGGATGATCGTCCTAAGGATGGGAAGTAATTCGCGTGGGATAGGGAAGCGAAAGGAATGGAATTGAACACTCCTTAGATGAATGGGAGATCCCATTGAATAATTCTCAGACGAGCTCCTTTCCCGCTAATGGACGAACCGGAGTTTGGAGGCTTTCACACAAGATGAATCATTTAAACGAACAAGCCCACGGGGAGTTAATCACCGTGGGCTTGAGAGGACATCCAACTATTCAAGAATGTTCGTATAGGCTCTGCCAGAGAGCCAATCTTGTCCGTTTATTCGTAGTCTTCATTTAAGGATCGTAAGAAAGCCGTTAAGGCCGGGATGTCCTCTGGGAGTAAGACGATGTCTTTGAGCTGGGAATCACCATTGCGAAGTTTTCCTTTTCGCGCTAAATCCGAATTTGTAATATACCTTTGAATCACCCCTTCCAGCGTATCGGTAATACCGGTATGACTATAGGGAGCTGAATGCCCTAAATCGCGAAGGCCTGGCGTTTTGAAGGCGCCAAGTGCTTTTGGGAGGAGCCAGTCCGGTCGACAGGACTGGAAGCCCCGAAACACGCCAAAGTGCTCTTTAAGGGCGTCCTCACAGAGAGTGGACCAAATGGCCAGTTGAGATCCGGGGAAGTCGGGATTCCAGAAAATGTTCCAAATGCCCAGATCGGTCCGTTGGGGGTTGTCTAGCGAGGGGATAGCGCGGAATGGTTCTTGAGCATGAGGGTGTTTTCCCGTGGCAGGCAGGTAGGCTTCGATATTTCCATTTCGTTCCTCTAATCCTGGAATTTGAAGCATGGAAAACGATTCGGGGCCATGAATGCGTTCATACTCGGTTTGGGCAATTCCAGTATTGTGAAATCTAAAATCGGTGAAATTCGGTGGAGTATGACATGCAACACAATTCCCAATTCCTCCCTGTGCTTGGTCACTGGGGCGAATCTGTTGGCCTCTATGACGATGCTTGTGTCGAACCTGTTGGGTGAAAAATATTTTCAACCCTTTTAATTCCTCAGGCCCAAAGCTGAATGGTTGGTCATGGAATTGAAACTTCCCGTCTTCCGTTTGAGGGTTGTGTTCAACGAACTGGATGGATTTTTTTGAGGATATTTTTTTACCTGCCTTGAAATGCCGGTTAAGGAATTTTAAATGACCCCTGGATTCGAGATGTTGAATGTTCGCCAAGAGCCTCTGCTGTATGAAAGCGCAGATTCCCATTTTCCTGGTTGTCTTGGCAGATCGTTGACTTCCAGGAAAAGATCATATGGGGATAAATTGAAATTTCCCTCATTATCCTGTGAGAAGAGGAGTTGGTCCGTATAGGCGCCGATGGGTTGAGAGATAGCCTGAGAAATCTGCTGGTCAGTTGCCTGAATAACATCTACACGAAATTCCTCCGGTAGCAGGAATTCTTGAGGAATGGAGGGGTCGGTACCGGTCATAAGAACAGTATAAGAAAACCCGCCGAATTCCTGCGCGAGGTCTCTGTTCCCGTTATCTTCACGAATCACTCGCACCACATGAGCTATGGCGATATCATGCTCTCCAGGAAGCCATCCATAATTCCTTCCTGTCAATGTGCCTTGTACCAAATCAACCAATGACGGAAATTCCGCATCCGCGTGCAGAAAGAAATTATTTCGAGGAAGGGACGCATTGACGAGGGGAGGAGAATTACGAGTGGCGACCGTCTTGCCGTCTTCCCTGGCAGGAATGGGGCTACGACGCGCAAAATCCGAATAAGTATTCATGCCGTATTGTGGAACATCGAGTTGTTCATCCACGAAATGGCAGCTTCGACAATTCCTGGATTGACCGGCAAACGGGCCAATGGCAAATTGATCGGGTGGGAGTTGCCAATTCGTCACTTTGTCGAGGGTGGGATCACCTTGGGGCAAGGGATCATTGACGTCTCCTCCGTCATCTAAAAAGACTTTAAACGCTTGAGCAAATCGGGTTTCCAAAAACAACCGTTCTCCGTGGGCTACTTCCGGTGGATCAGTTTCTTCTGTTTCCTGTCCAAAGACGTGAGGGCTGGGCCATGCGCCTCCTGAGAAGGTCGTCATTAGCGAAATTAGTAGGATGCGAATAAAGTGTGCGGAGCACATTGCAAAGTTAATCATAAAAATTCCCCCCAGCAATGAATTAGGAATGAAAAATGGTGGCTCCTCGGCCTGGATGGGAAAGGACATTCTTCTGTGCCTTCCCTATTTTTCTCTTGATGATTGCCCTCCCGCCTCGTGTTGAGAGGGGTTGGCGAGGGACCCAGGAGAAGGTCCCCCGCCTTTGAAGGCGAACAAATGAGGAGTGCCCGCCTTCAAACTGATAAGCCAAAAACCTAAAGCCAACGAGAGACGGACATAAAAAAGCCCATGAGCGCACTTATGGCTCATGGGCTCTGGACTTAAGTCTCTGCCCTGCAAACGTTGGGTGATGAGTCGTGGGTTAGTCTTCTGATTCGTCCATCATGAAGGCTGCCTTCTGCCACCACATTTCATTCATGGGTACGACAAACATAATGAAAAATCCTATGCCTATTGGAAGATCCCCGGTCAATCAGTTAAGGCAAACACGGGTGACAACTGTGTAATGAGCCAGAGCAAAGGTCGGAATTTATGGCTTTTGAGCCAAAAACCAGCCCTTGCTGTTCATGCATTGTGCCAAGGCATCATCAGTTATTCCTTTGCTGAATGGGTTAAGTGAGGTCTCGGAATCTTGAAAGTCATTGACCAGGATTTCCCGACATGAGCGCAGATCCTGTTCGAATTCACCCTCGCCTGCGTCTGGTTTTGCCCAATACAAATCTGTGGCGCAGGCAGAAAGAAATACGGAAAAGAGGCTGACGCCTATCCACCTCCCATGGTCATGGTGAGCAAATCTTGACCAGGCTGATGCGTGATGTGGATGAGGTGTCTGTCTTTTTCTCATGAAAGTTTTGCCGTCTGATTCGATTGAGTGAGAAGGTTCTTGTCGCAGTCCATTATACAGATTCAGTAACCTTTTCAAGCCAACTGGATGGTTCAAGTGACCCGCGTCTAGGCATGGGTCCAGGTAAAGAATATTCTTCTAATCGGGGGAGGGACATAAGTCAGTCATCCGACTCCGGCATCATGAAGGCGGATTTTTGCCACCACATTTCATACATGGGAATGACGAACATGATGAGAAATCCTATAACCATCAGGATATCTCCGGTCAACATGGCGATGGTAAAGATTGGGGACACATAGGCAATCAGCCAAGGTGAAACCAGATCCAGGGTGACCCCGACAAAGGCCATCCATGTCGTAACCACTTTTATTGTGGGACTGACCATTGTGAGATAGAGCACATGGACCAAAATCATGAATGTGACCGGCATGGTAAACAGATGAAAATGTGTGGTCTCGGCCAGTTGGCCAAACGGCATTGGTTCACCAAAGGTCGCATCGGACCCTCGATAATGCTCGGCAAGGCCTTTAAGGCTTAACTCGGTCATGCTATGAGCCCAGAAGAAGGTGAAAATAAATCCTGCGAGCATGAGCAGGAGAAACCAGGTATAGACTAAGCGGATATGGCGATCGGTATCACGGAGTCGAAAGCGGGCATTAAAATTTCGCATTCCATTATTTCAGGAGGTTAGAACCCCAGCAGGGACTCCAAAAAGCCTTTGTCCGTTCGGGCCGTATTGACGGCGGCGTGTTGGCTCTTGGATTGTAAGTAGAGTTCATGGGCCAGGACGATGGCGCGTTTAACGCCGGCACTCATGGACCGTACCGACATGGTGGCACCAGAAATATTGATGATGTCCCGGTTGATACGGATGGGGTCGTCAATTGTTTTTCCATGGTATTGGTAATTGAATCGTTTTTTTCCCACTTCACTTCCCCGTGATTCTCGGTATACCAAGACTTCAACATTGGTGACTTCCCCATCGGGATCAACTCCTACCATGTAGGTCATCGCCTTATGC
>JACDDF010000131.1 GCA_013817135.1 Nitrospirales bacterium | reverse complement strand
GATGGCCATCATGGCCTCGTTAATTCCTTCGAATAAGCGAATGACCAGGATGCCATTTTCTCCGATGGTGGTAAGGACGCCACCAAAGATCAATGCGAAGACAATCAACGGTAAGATTTGCGTTTCTGCCATGGCGGCAAACAGATTTTTTGGCACTAAGCTGGTGAGAATAGTTTTGAACAGATCGACGAGGGAGGTCGGTTGGTCCTTCATCTGTAAGGAAACCTCCGAGGGCGGAGCGGGTGCGGTTCCGTTAGGTAGTTGCTCGAGTGGCACCCCGGGATGAAGGACAATCACCAGGATCAATCCAACCAGGACGGCCAGACCCGTGGTGGTCATGAAAAACAGCACGGTTCGAATCCCGAGAGGTCCCAATTGTCGAACATCACCCAAGCTGGCGATTCCCACAATCATGGAACTCACCACCAATGGCACCACAAGAGCAAATAACGCCTGAAGAAATACATCACCCAGGAATTGGATGCCCAATCCCAAGGATGGGATGAGGCCTCCCACCAGGATGCCTGTGAGGATCCCAATCAGCATCCCGATTAACAGGTTGTGGGGGCCGGATATTTTCAAATGACTGGGCCTGGGTAGTTATTAGGGAGAGAAAATAGATGGAGTTTCCGTATGGCAAACCGGTGAATTAGGAAGGATAGGATTCCATGGGCGGACAGGTACAGACCAAATTCCGATCTCCATAAACGTTATCGATTCTGGAGACAGATGGCCAAAATTTATGCTGCCGTAACCAGGGAGCTGGAAATGCAGCGGTTTCGCGGGTATAGGGGTGTGGCCATTCGGATTGGGCGATGATCTCAATAGTATGGGGCGCATGTTTTAAGGGATTATTGTCGCGAGGGAGGCGTCCCTCCTCAATCGCGGAAATTTCCTGGCGGATCAGGATGAGCGCATCGCAATACCGGTCTAATTCCGCCTTGGATTCACTTTCGGTTGGCTCGATCATCATGGTGCCGGGGACGGGCCACGAAATGGTGGGAGCATGAAATCCGAAATCCATGAGCCGTTTGGCCACATCTTCCACTTCAATGTCCGCTGATTTTTTGAAAGGGCGAAGATCTAAAATAAATTCGTGGGCCGCCATGCCGTTTTTTCCGGCAAAAAGCATCGGATAATATTTATCCAAACGGTTGGCCATATAGTTTGCATTTAAGATGGCCACTTGTGAGGCTTTTGTGAGTCCATCACCGCCCATGAGTTTAATGAAGACCCACGAGATAGGAAGAATATTCGGGCTACCATACGGGGCAGCGGCGATGGGTCCGATTCCTTTTGCTCCTCCCACCTGGACCAAAGGATGACCTGGTAGAAAGGGGGCCAAGTGAGATGCGACGGCAATGGGCCCCATCCCTGGGCCTCCGCCACCGTGGGGGATGCAAAAGGTTTTGTGCAGGTTGAGATGGCACACATCGGCGCCAATCGCACCCGGGCGGACCAGGCCAACCATGGCATTCATATTGGCGCCATCCAAATACACCTGACCTCCGTGAGTATGGACAGTTTCACAGATCTTGCGAATGGCTTCTTCAAACACGCCATGGGTGGATGGGTATGTCACCATTAAACAGGCGAGGGTGTCATGGTATTGCGCTGACTTGGCTTCTAAATCCTGAATGTCGATGTTTCCATGGCTATCACATGCGACCGGAACGACCTTCAATCCGGCGATAATCGCACTCGCAGGGTTGGTCCCGTGAGCGGATACCGGAATGAGGCAGATATTTCGTTGCCCTTGCCCCCGCTCTTCTTGATAGGCCCTGATGACCATCAATCCGGCATATTCCCCTTGCGAGCCGGCGTTGGGCTGAAGTGAAACAGCCTCAAACCCGGTGATCTCGGCGAGCCATGCTTCCAATTGCTGAAACAACGACTGATACCCTTGCGCCTGGTCGCTGGGGGCAAAAGGGTGTAACCGACTGAATTCCGGCCATGTCACGGGAACCATCTCCGCCGTCGCATTGAGTTTCATGGTGCATGATCCTAATGGAATCATGGAATGGACGAGCGAGAGGTCTTTCGATTGTAGCCGATACATATACCTGAGCAATTCGTGCTCGGAATGATAATCGTGAAAAACAGGATGGGTGAGAAAAGGAGAATGTCGCTGAAAGGTCGTTGGGATGGATGAACCGAGCTGTTCCGTCAGATCGTTTAAGGAGAAGGGAAGTGACTCCTTGTCGGTAAAGAGGGTCAGGAGTTGACTCACGTCTGTGATGGTGGTCGCTTCGTCCAACGCGATACCAAAGGACCCGTCGGCATATTCCCGAAGATTGATGAAATTCCGCTGACCATTCTTAATTATTTTGGCCGGGCTCAGGTGAGGGCACCGAACCCGGAGGGTATCAAAGAAGGCACTGGAGTCGAGTTGACATCCCAAGCGACGAAGACCGGCGGCTGTGAGCGCAGTGAGGTGATGAACAGTGGTGGCGATGCTCTTTAATCCATCTGGGCCATGGTAGACCGCATACATGCCGGCAATATTTGCCAGCAGCACCTGTGCAGTACAAATGTTACTCGTCGCTCGATCGCGCCGGATATGTTGCTCCCGGGTTTGGAGGGCCAGGCGATACGCCTTTTGACCGTGAGCGTCCTTGGAAACTCCCACCATCCGGCCGGGGATGTGTCGTTTAAAGGCCTCTTTTGTCGCCAGAAATGCCGCATGGGGACCGCCATAGCCCAGCGGAACTCCAAATCGTTGCGACGACCCCACCGCAATATCCGCTCCCCATTCTCCCGGTGGCACTAAGAGGGTCAGGGCGAGGAGATCGGTACTGACCACGACGAGTGCCCCGGATTCATGTGCTTTGTGAACCAAGGCCTCATAAGAGCGGAGCGTACCGTTAGTGGACGGATAGGAGAGGAGAATGCCGAAGGTCTCATCGTTTGCAAAATTTAATGTGTCTGGATTCCCCAGGGTAATTGAGATATTCAAGGGCCTGGCTCGAGTCTGCAGGACGCCAATGATTTGCGGATGACAATCATCCGCGACGAAAAAGGTCCGTCCCTGCAGGGTGCTGAGCGCCCGGCACATACTCATGGCTTCCGCCGCCGCCGTGGCTTCGTCTAACAGTGAGGCATTAGCCAGGGGAAGGGCGGTTAGATCGGCGACCATTGTTTGGAAATTGAGCAACGCCTCCAATCGTCCCTGGGCAATTTCTGCTTGATAGGGCGTGTATTGGGTATACCACGCGGGATTTTCCAGAATGTTCCGTCCAATCACCGGTGGGGTCAGGCAATCGTAATAGCCCATGCCGAGAAATGATCGATAGATCTGATTCCGTGCGCTCAGGTGGCGGAGTTCAGCCAGCACCTCTTCTTCCGATTGTGCCGGGGGCAAATTCAAGGACCGGGCGAGGCGAATATCCTGTGGGATCGTGGCTTGCACAAGGGCATCGAGGGAAGAGAGCCCCAGCGTTCCCAACATTTCTTGGATTTGGCTCTCACTGGATCCGATATGGCGGTGGGCGAACGTGGTCATGCCTGTCTACACCTCATGTGATGGGAAGGTTATCTATCAAGCAGATAGGAAGTTTGCTGCGTTAACCGTGTTGAGGAAATAACGGGTTCTTGTTCGGGATCAATGGTGAAAAAATTCGAGCGGCACTCGGAAGAAAACATAACTGACACATGCGTCTCTCGTGAATAGAGAAAAGAGATGAGTCAATATCTTCGAAGATTATCATGTTTATGATAAATCCGCAAAATTTCCATGCCGACAAATCCTATTGATGTGATTTATTGCCAAGTGTTAAAAAATGAACGCGATCAGATTGAGTGGTGCTCAGAGGGGAGGCGCCGAACATCCCTTGTTTGTCGGGAAGAGTTGCACAGGAATGAGGTTGTTCGAATGTGTTGCGGATCTTGACGCATATACGGTAGAGAAATCTGGGGGGAGTTAATAACATTTATATCTTGAAGAGGAGAATGTGATGATTGTTCTCTCAAATATTCACAAACTCTATGATGGGACGTCCGCAACGCCCAGGTCTATTCACGAACGAGTTGATGTGTGGATTGATGATGGAACCATTAAGGCGGTTTCTCCTCATAACCCCGCTCGTCCGCAAGGATCTGATGTTCATCGGATCGACTGCGCGACCTATACCGTCACCCCTGGCCTTATCGACTGTCATGGGCATGTGACCCTTTGGGGAGTGGGAAATGTTGAACTGGAGCGAATGAATTCCCCAGAGGCCCCGTTTTTGGCCGAACGTATCTTATATCGCACATTAGTACAGGGAGGCGTGACGACACTGCGGGATGTGGGTGGAGCCACCTCTGTCCTGAAGCGTCTCGTGGACCAGGGGGTGGTGTTGGGTCCACGTCTCAAGTTGGCTATTTGTATGCTCTCCACCACCGGAGGGCATGCGGATTTTCGAGGGCCGGATCGTTGCTGTGGGGCGCTTTCCCGTTTGTGGCCGGCTGGTCCCGGTCGTCCGTCCAGTATCGTCGATGGACCGTGGGAATGTCGAAAGCGGGTAAGGGAGATTGCCGCCTGCGGGGGCGATCTTGTGAAAATTTGTGCCAGCCCGGGCGTGGTGTCCCCTTCCGACCATTTGGAGCATCGGGATTTTACCCTTGAGGAAATGGAAGCGATTTGTGATGAAGCGGCTGGGCGTGGGATGTATGTGGCGGCCCATGCCCATAGTCAGAATGGCATCAAGCTGGCCATTCAGGCTGGAGTGAAAGATATCCAACATATTTCATTTATGAATGAGGATCTGGCCGAACTCGCGTATGCGAAGGGGTGTGTGGTGACTCCGACTGCATGGGTGGGGCAGAGATTGGCCCAATCAGAGGGATTCAATGCCTTCATTCGCGCCAAAGTTCAACAGGTGGCGGAGAGCCATGCTCATGCAGTCAAATCCGCGCAGGCCAGCGGGCTCAAACTGTTGGCTGGAACTGATCCGGTATTACCCGATATGCATGGCCGGAATTACATGGAGTTGGTTGCGTTGATCGCAGAGGGCATACCGCCTCTGGCAGCATGGTTCGGAGCGACGGGGTTGGCGGCAGATCAACTTGGACAAACTGATACGGGAACACTTGTGGAGGGGAAACGCGCTGACATTTTGGTGTGCCGGGAAGATGTGGTTGATGACCCGTCACGCTTTGAAAACGGAGCCCTCGTGGAGGTGTTGAAAGATGGATGGGCCTATCGCAATGGACTTCCGGGTATGAGGCAACGTACATTTTCGGGCTGCGTGGACTTGGCCCTCGGAACAAGCGCTTCTCCTGAACAGCATTGAACTATAATGATTCTTAGGCCAATGTTTGTGTATCCGTTTTGGGTGTAGGGGCAATATCATCGCCTGTTTCAGCGACTTCTTCCATATCCACGATGAGATCGCCCTTCGGGGAAAAAAACCCCTGTCCGTCGATTTGCACAATGCCATTACAGTTTTCCTGAAAAAATTCCAGAATCCATCCGTTAAAATCATAGCCCTCATCAGTCATATCTTTTTTCACCATTTGGGTGGTGGCAATGAAACGAGCTGTTGAAATACATTCTCGGGCGATCTCAGCTTCGACATCATCAAAGACAGTTATGCGATTGAAAAAAGAGGTTTTTTCTCCTTCAAACACGTCCTGATAGGTACCACGGTTGCGCACGCAAAATAACTGAATGGGTTTCCTCTCCCGGCTATAACCAAGTGATATATGTACCCAATCCCAATCTTCCAGGGCGGCCGGATCCATTTTGGGAATCAGCGGAACCTGATTTTTGGATTTGAGAAAGTCCAGAAGCAACTTCAGGGGGGGGCTATCTTCCCGCGTGCAAAACACCCGTGAATACGTCAGTTCTTCCTTTTCGGGAGTTTCTGATTGTTTGGGGGATGGGAGAACAGGTAATTCTTTTGCCATGATCAATGCCTCATGAGTGTTGTGCCAATTGCACGTATGACTAAAATAAGTAAAATGTGTAATCTGGCTACTTTACCGTGGTAAAAGCCGAGGCAGCAAGGCAGAAGAATCATTGGGAAACTTATGGTAAAAGAATATTCCCCGCACTGGGCTTGTTTTTTGTTGACAGTTTTTTAGCCATTCGTTAGACTCTGGCGCCGTTGTGACAGAGGGGAAAGGTGTTCCCGCGTTAAACCCTTTCTCCAAAATGACAGACAAGGCAATCCTTCCTTGGAATTTTAGAATCAACAAATGGTGTCTCTTACTAAACAATTCAAATGAGGAGGAAATGTGTATGGGAAAGGCCATGACAAAGTCGCAGATTGCCGATCACCTGGCTAAAAAAGCGGATGTCACCAAGAAAATTGCGACGCAAATTCTTGATGATTTTGCTGCTTTGGCTTATAAAGAAGCCAAAAATGCGTTTGTGGTACCTGGGGTTGGCAAGCTAGTACTTGCGCACCGAAAAGCCAGAATGGGCAGAAATCCCCAAACTGGAGCTGCGATTAAAATCCCAGCCAAACGAGTAGTGAAATTCCGCGTAGCCAAAGCGGCTAAAGATGCGATCTTGGGGGTTAAAAAGTAACTGTACTCTTCTCAAGGCATTATCCTGTCG
>JACDDF010000130.1:6068-6620 GCA_013817135.1 Nitrospirales bacterium | reverse complement strand
GTTTAGAACGGGAGATGAAACCCACCGAGTTTCATATTGTGCAATCGAACGGGGGGCGTATTTCGGTTGCCCAAGCGCGAGGGCATGGCGTCCGTTCCATACTGTCTGGTCCCGCCGGGGGAGTTGTGGGTGCGCGATACATGGCAGGTTTAGCGGGCTTCACCCGGATTCTGACGTATGATATGGGGGGGACCTCAACAGACGTGGCGTTGGTCAATGAGACGATTCACGTCACGACAGAGGCCAAGGTTGGGGGAAATCCCATTCGTGTGCCCGTCATCGATATTCATACGGTTGGTGCCGGAGGAGGCTCCCTGGCTACCGTCGATGCGGGCGGCAATCTTCGTGTAGGACCCCAAAGTGCCGGAGCTCAACCGGGTCCGGTGTGTTATGGGCGGGGCGGGACAATTCCTACGGTGACCGATGCCCATGTGGTGCTGGGCCGTTTGCCGACTGACGGGTTTTTAGGTGGCCGGATGAGATTGAATGTCGAGGTGGCGCAACAGGCGTTCGATGAGCTGAGCCGCCAGATGGTCCTGGCCCCTCGTTCCG
>JACDDF010000130.1:0-6058 GCA_013817135.1 Nitrospirales bacterium | reverse complement strand
TCCGGCAGACCTTGGCCTTGGGCATGATCCAAATTGCCAATGTACATATGGAGCGCGCACTGCGAGTGATTTCGGTGGAGCGGGGAGAAGATCCGAGGGAAGCTGTCTTAGTGGGATTCGGTGGGGCCGGCGGATTACATGCCTGTGATCTGGCCAGAGCACTGGGTATTCCACACGTGTTGGTGTCGCCCATGGCCGCCACGCTCTCTGCTCTGGGCATGTTGGCTGCGGATGTGCAATTGGATTATGTCCAGACGGTGATGCTGCCGGGGAGCACGCCGATTGAGATCCTTGAACAGTCGACGCAACCGTTGGTGGATCAGGGGCAAAAGGACCTACATCGGGAAGGCGTGCATCCTGACCAATGGTGTCTATCTCGAACCGTCGATGTCCGTTATGTCGGTCAATCCTTCGACTTAGCGGTGCCGCTGACTTCAAAATTCCACGAGGAATTTCATCGGATTCATCATGCGCGCTATGGCTATAGTCAGACAGAGACTCCTATGGAAATCGTGAATGTACGGGTCCGGGCTGTCGGCCATGTGACGCCGCCGACCATTCCCACTATGCCGCTAGGGTCAGCCGATCCGGCCGCCGCCAAGTGGGAAGATCGTCCGGTGGTCTCGCCTCAAGGGATGCAACCGGTTCCGCATTATTGGGGAACCCGCTTGTGTCCGGGACATGAAATCAATGGACCGGCCATTCTGGTGCTGGATGATACGACGGTCTATCTCGGACCCACGGATCACGCCGCGATTGATACGTATTCGAATATTCTCATAAAGGTTGGAGCCACCGATGGATGATCCCATTCGCACAGAAATGATGAAGCACCGGTTGGTGTCTGTGGCCGAAGAAATGGGCGCTCGCCTGCAGAGGGCCGCCTTCTCGCCCAACATTAAAGAACGCTGTGATTTTTCCTGTGCGGTGTTTGATACCTCAGGTAACCTGGTCGCACAAGCAGCGCATATCCCCGTGCATCTTGGCGCCATGCCGCTTTCTGTGCAAGCCTGCCTTGAGTCCTTGACGTTGGCGCCTGGCGATGTGGCCATGGTCAATGATCCCTATCGCGGGGGCACACATCTTCCCGATCTCACAGTGGTCTCGCCAATTTTTATGGAAGACATCTCTCCCCCCACTCTCTTAGGGTTGGTCGCCAATCGCGCGCACCATGCCGATATTGGCGGGATGTCGGCAGGGTCGATGCCGTTGTCACAGGAAATTTTCCAAGAAGGACTGATTATTCCCCCGGTGAAACTTATGGTTGCGGTAAAAAAAATGATGACGTCTGGCGGCTGTTATTAGCAAATGTCCGAACTCCAGAGGAACGCATGGGTGATCTGCAGGCTCAGTTGGCGGCGAATCAGATTGGAGGGGAACGGTTGCGAGCGATGGCTGAACGGTTTGGCATGCAACGGCTGCTCGCGGAAATGGATGCCCTGCTTCGTTACAGCGAACGCATGACTCGCCAGTTAATCAGCACGTTACCCAATGGCTGTTACCGTTTTGAAGATGCTCTGGATAACGATGGATTCACCGAGGAACCTGCCGTCATTCGAGTCGCCATTATGATCGAGGATGAACAGGTCACGGTCGATTTTTCTGGAACCGACCCCCAAAGACCCGGCAGCATTAATGCCGTTTACCCGGTCACGCTCTCCGCCGTGGCCTATGTCTTTCGGTGTGTGTTGGGGTTGGATATTCCTGCCAATAGCGGATGCCTTCGACCGATTCACATTATTGCGCCTGAAGGCACATTGGTGAACGCCAGACGTCCTGCTGCGGTGGCGGCCGGAAATGTCGAAACCTCCCAGCGAATCGTGGATGTTCTACTGGGAGCCCTGGCGCAAGCCTGTCCTGACCGCATTCCAGCAGCCAGCCAGGGCACAATGAATAATCTCACCATTGGTGGATGGGATCAACGACACAACCGACCCTTTGCCTATTACGAAACCATCGGAGGCGGAATGGGTGCGGGGGCTCAATCCAATGGAGCAAGCGGCCGTCATTCACATATGACCAATACCCTGAACACGCCGGTAGAAGCGGTGGAATATGCGTATCCGTTTCGAATTGCGGGTTATGCCCTGCGGGAAAAGTCTGGAGGAAGCGGTCAGTATCAAGGCGGGGATGGGATCGTGCGGACGTACGAATTTCTTCAGTCTGCCGAGATTACCCTCTTGTCCGACCGGCGAGTGACCAACCCGTATTGTTTGGAGGGCGGAGAGTCGGGAAAACCAGGCCGCAATCGTATAAAGCGAAACGGGATTGAAAAAGACGTACCCGGAAAATGTTCCTTCTCCGTTGAAGCCGGAGATACTCTCACCATCGAAACCCCCGGCGGCGGAGGATATGGAACTAGCTGAACCCGATTGAAATTACCCTTTCCATCATTCCCAAACCCGAGTTGCACGTTATTCATTTATGGTGCTTCAGAAGCGGCCATTCGAGGCGTCTTTTCAATCAACGCTTTGTTTTCATTTGAAGAGGTATTCTGGTTGTTCTCATCCGGTTGGGGATATATCCTCCTTGGTTCTAGCAAAGGTGAAGAGGTCAGATTGCAAAACAGGGCTATGAGGAAATCGTAGTTTAGGCTATACTCTCCCCGCCTCAAAATAATCAGAGTTCAGGCGGATGGCTCTTCTTTTTGACCAACTGAAAACAAAAACAGAAAAGTGGCGGAAGCAGGGTTTTCCTCACGAAGAGTTTTCCCCAATCGCCGAGATTTTTGAATGGGCTTCTTCCCCCGATGGCTCAGGCTTTCAGCTCCGTCCGCCGCAGCTTCGTGCCTTAGAAGCGTATTGGTTCCTCCGTCTCGTAGAAAACACTCCAAGGCTGTTTGACCTCTATCAAGAGATTTTTCCTGTTAACGAAGACCCCGATGGGTTGCTCAAGGCGCTCGGAATCCCGGAGGCCGCTTTCAAGACCTCGAAATACAATTTCCCCTCCCTCTGGAAAAGTATTCGGACCAATGACTATTTTGTCCGGGAACACACACTAGAAGCCCTCCGCGAAACGATGGAATTACAATACCCCAGTTATATCCTTGCCCTTGCAATGGGTGCGGGAAAAACGGCTCTCATCGGGGCCATCATTGCCACCGAATTTGCCATGGCGCTCGAATATCCTGAAGGGCCATTTATACAAAACGCCCTCGTCTTCGCGCCAGGCACTACAATCTTAGGCTCCCTCAGAGAACTTGCCGCAATTCCCTACGAACGTATCTTGCCTCCTCGATTGTTCAAGCAATTCGCGGCAACGGTGAAACTCATTTTCACCCGTGACGGCGAAAAAGACATCCCGGTCATCAAGGGCAGTTCCTACAATGTCGTGGTGACTAATACCGAGAAGATTCGCATCCAAAAGGAAACGATCCGCAAAAGCGATCTCGGCACTCTGTTCTCATCCAAAAAAGAGGACGAAGCCCGAGCCGAAATTGCTAATCTTCGCTTGCAATCGATTGCCAGTCTCCCCCATTTGGGAGTGTTCTCGGACGAGGCACACCACACATACGGACAAGCGCTCGACACAGAGCTGAAAAAAGTTCGCAAAACCGTGAACTATCTCCATGACAACAGCCCAAACCTAGTCTGCGTGGTCAACACCACTGGTACGCCGTATTTCAAAAAGCAGCCGCTTCGCGATGTAATTGTTTGGTATGGGTTATCGCAAGGTATCACTGATAACATCCTGAAACCTGTAGCGGATAATATTCATGCGTATGAGTTCCAGGGGGATGCCAAGAAGTTTGTGGCTGAAGTCATTGGCGATTTTTTCTTGAAATATCGAGACGTACGGTTGCCTGACGGGGCATGGTCCAAACTGGCAATCTACTTTCCGCAGACTGACGATCTCCGCGATTTGCGCCCCGCAGCGGAAGCCAAGCTCATCGACCTGGGTCTCCCTACAGATCTTCTGTTTGAGCGCCACAGTGATTCTACACAGACAGAAAAAGACGCATTCGAGCGAATCAATGAGATGAGCTCACAGCACCGAGTAATTCTCTTAGTCAACATGGGGACCGAAGGTTGGAACGTGCCCAGTCTCTTTGCTTGTGCCCTCGCACGTAAGCTCAAAACCAGTAACAATTTTGTTTTGCAAGCGGCATCCCGTTGTCTACGCCAGGTTCCCGGAAACATCCATCCAGCCTCAATCTACCTCTCCTCAGACAATAGACGGACTCTCGACAAGGAACTTCAAGAAACCTATGGCGAATCCCTGGAAGATCTCCGTCAGAAGCAATCGAATAGCCGAACTGCTCAAATCGTGGTTCGCAAAATCAAGCTCCCCCCTCTGGTCATTCGACAACTTGTCCGCACTGTAATTCGGAAGGAAGTGGAGAAGGGGAAGCTGACCCTCACGAGACCAACAGCCAAAGAACAAGCGACTTTGACACGGACAAGCTTTGAAATCGCCCGTCAGTCGGCAACCAGAACTCTCCTCAAACAAGCTGGCGAAACGGTCACGATTGAAACCGAGCCGGATTCCGTAGACCTCTATACAGCCGCAACCGAACTGGCCGCGGTGTATCGACTCCATGAATGGACCGTGTTGGACGAACTTCGCCGGCTTTATGTGAGTGAAGACGAATTGCCACTCTCGCATTTAGGTGAACTTGGCCAACAAATCGAGAAGCAAACCTGTCAGTACGAAGTGAAGGAAGAATATGTAGAACGGGCACTGGCGCTCATCAAGCCGGATGGCTTTGAGCTGTGCCACGATACCGAGGGGAATGAAATCTATACGGCTGATATCCGTTACCCGATTGACCGCGAAAAACTGCTTGTGCATTACGAGGCATGGAAGGGGAAATATAGCGGCAGGTCCGCCGCCTTTGGATTTCTTTACACGCCCTACAACTTCGACTCAAATCCCGAACTCAGCTTCTTTGAACAACTCTTTGAGCATGTCGGGCTACATCCCGAGCAGGTCGAAGACCTCTATTTCACCGGGGCTATCACCGACCCGCGCAAAACTGATTTTTTTGTCGAGTACCGTGGAGAAGATAACCGCTGGCACCGTTACACCCCTGATTTTGTAATCCGGCGCAAGCCGGACCAGGGCCGTAAGCATGGTCGGTGCCTCATTGTCGAAATCAAAGCGGAAAGAGAACGAACCCATCCAATTGATGGTGAAAAGGGAGTAAAAGCCTTAGCCGTACGTCAATGGGAACAGTTAAATCTGGATCAACTCAAATATGAAATGATTTTTGTGAAAGAAGACGTATTGGCAAAAGATCAGACACACATGGCTCGTCAATTTGTAGAGGAATAGTTCAATGCCCCCGAAAAGAAAAGTTATCCAAAAGACGTCTACTAAGAGGACGCCCAAGGAAAGCAAACCGCTGAAGAAGGGTAAAGACCGCACCGAAAAGCCGATGAAGACTAAGCCCACCCCAAGGGCTGTGAAGGTGGATCCACAAGCAGCCACGCCTCCGAAGCCCAAGGAGCAAGTTACCATCACTGCCGCGAAAGGCCGCCCTATGCTCACCTGGGTCGGGAAACGCGCTCTTCGCTCTGTAACTCCATTTCCTGCTCAGCACATCGAAAGCTTCACAGTTCCCAATGCTGGTAGGGTACTGACTCAGAACCATGAAAGATGGAAAGATTGGCCACTCGGCTATCCGCAAGGGGGGCTACTCTTTCATGGTGACAACAAAGAAGTAGTGGCCCATCTCTTGGCAAATGGCTTCCGAGGTAAGGTGCAGCTCATCTATATTGATCCACCTTTCGACAGCGGAGCGGACTATGTCCGAAAGGTTGCATTACGTGGAGCCGAAGGCACAGCCAAATTGGAGGGTGAACGCTACTCCCTTGGTGAGCAAATTCAATATTCCGATATTTGGGCAAATGATAATTACCTCCAATTTATGTACGAGCGGCTTCTTTTACTTAAGGAATTATTGACAAACACAGGCAGCATCTATCTTCACTGCGATTGGCACAAAGACCACGTTCTTCGTCTGCTTTTGGACGAGGTGTTCGGCTCGGACAACTTCGTAAATGAAATAATTTGGTGGTATTACGACAAGATGCCTACAGGTGGAAATGCTTTGGAC
>JACDDF010000129.1 GCA_013817135.1 Nitrospirales bacterium | reverse complement strand
TCGCATGTGGAGCATGAAATCACTACATCCGGATTTACACACCGGCGAATGGATGATCGTGGTTGCCCCTTCGAAAGAACCGGATCGAATCCTCTGTATCGCACGATTTACGGTGAAATAACCCTGTGGGGTTTCCTGAGTCATGACATTCACATTCGCCTGAACCAGAACTCATAGTTTATGGATTCTGATAAGGCGTCTTTACCAATGCTCATATCTCGCCATCCGTTTCCCTTATTTTTTTAGTCAGCTCTACGTACCGTCCATGCCTCCTTCCCTTGCATTTGCCAATCTCATCCGGTTGTTCAATCAAACAGGGACTCTGCTTTTAATCTTCCCTACGCTTTGGTCCCTGTTTCTTGCTTCAGAGGGATGGCCCAGGCTTAAACTCCTTTTGATTTTCATTTTGGGATCATTCCTCATGCGAAGTGCGGGGGTGATTATGAATGACCTGGCTGACCGGTCATTCGATCGGGAAGTTCAACGAACACGGCATCGTCCCCTCGCGTCCGGCCAATTAACACCTTCCCAAGCTTTGGCATTTCTGGCCGTTTTGCTTGGGTTAGCCGCCATCTTGTTATGGCTCTTGAATCCCCTAACGCTTTTGCTGAGTCCTGTGGCATTGCTGCTTGCTGGGATATATCCCTTCTGCAAGCGCTTCATCCATATTCCCCAATTAGTTTTGGGGTTAGCATTTGGGTGGGGTGGCGTCATGGCGTGGGCCGCTGTTCGCAACGAATTGGACCTGTCGGCCTGGGTCCTTTTCGCAGCAACGGTGTGTTGGGCGATGGTCTACGATACGATTTACGCCATACAGGACAAGGATGATGACCAAAGGATTGGAGTCAAATCCACGGCCATTCTCTTTGGATCCTACACCTGGCTTGGGGTGGGCATTGCCGGATCAGTCATGCTGGCATGTTTGTCCCTGGTCGCCAGGATCAATCATCTTGGAATTGAATATTCTTTGACCTTAATGGGAGTAGCTGTCATATTAGGCTATCAAGTCCTTCTTCTCCGCTCAAAGATTTCAGGAGAGCAAGCCTTCTCTTTATTCAAACAACATATCTGGATTGGGGCTCTTATTTTAGGAGGAATATTGATGGGGCTTCCATAGGTGCAAAAATTAGGGAAGGACTACAAACCGACCGTTCACTTTTATTTTCAATAGCCAGTCACCTCACTCAAATTCCAGTCACTCATCCCCATTTTTTATTTTTCAACCTGGCCTGGTCATCAAAGGCATTTTTTTTTCTTAGAAGCACGAGCGTTTAAACAGGTTCCTAGCACGAATAAAAATCATAGAAGAGCATCTTTTTTGGCTAATGGTTTGCCTAGAAAAGACACTTCTCGTGGAGAGAAGAAGGTCCGTTGGGAGGTTATTTTTCTGACGGGGAACTTGGTTTTTCAGGCTTTGGGGCCTGGAGCGTCGCTAGATAATACGTGAGTGCCTTTGCATCTTGCTCTGAAATCCCCAAGTTCGGCATCCTAGTATGTTTTTTCATGGCTTGAGGATACAGAATCCAGCGATAGACCCATGTAGGATTGAGGCGAAACCCTGCTCGATCCAATGCAGGGCCAACCAGCCCACCTTCATCGTTGAGACTATGACATCCCTGACATCCATATTTATCGTTATATAATTGCTTTCCCAGCTTCGCCTGGGCCACACGGTCTTCATCAGCGATGGAAAGATCAGGTCGTGATACTTGTGGCTTTTTCGGTCGTTTTGAAAAATTATCAACGGCGGCCTTTGCCGTTTCATATTTTTCATTGGCTGTAAGAAACACTTCTTCTTCAGGAATTGTCACTTCTTTGGGTTCGTAAGTTTCAAGCTGCTCATCAGTCAACGTTTCTTCATAGGCTCCTTGCGCGGCCTCTACTTTTTCGGTTGCGGTCTCATAGGCGGTTTTTGTCGTTTCCATCTCCTGCTGTGCTACCTGAAATACCTCTTCTAATTCTTTCTTTCTGGTTTCCAGATCATAGCTCAGCGACATCCCATGGAGGGTCCGAACGTATCCAACAATTGACCAGATTTCTTCCTCCGATAACGTATACTTAAAGGTCGGCATGGTGGGTACTGCAAAGTAGTTCTCATCATCAATTACTTTTGGATCCGTCGTATCTTTCATGTCCCGATAAACGGTATGAAAAATCTCTTCATCACTGAAAGTGGACATTTCCGCGTTAGATGCCAGATTTTTAGGTCTAGGGTCCGACATGCGCTCCCAATTAAAACCTTCCCCCTGTTGTCCGGTTTCCCCATGGCAATGGCTACAATAATGGTTATAGAGCTTTCGACCCTTTGCTGTTCTTTCATCCTCGAAAAGCGCACAGCCAGAAAATAGCGTGAAGGTTATTCCGAGTACGGCCAACCCGATGACTGTCATATCGCGACCGCCTGCCGCTACCCGTTTCATACTGATTGCCCCTTTCTCAGTTTTCTGACTATCACTAATTCAAAGGCCGCTGCGAGGACCAACCCCAAAATAACCCAACCAAAAACGGAATTATCTGCACTCGGTTCTGCCCGAATATACCACCAAGTAGAGATGGCTTTCTGACCCCCTTTTTCCTTTACCAGACCATCGACAACTGCCCCATCCCAAAAGGCAAATGCTACATTACGCCATTCGCCTTCCTCCACTTGAACATCCTGGCCATCCTCGGTTTTCAATAAACGGGAAAAGACCACTTTCCATGTGCCATTTTGCCAAACCCCTTTTGCTTGCACATCCTGGTGGGGTTGGGTTTCCAGGGTCTTAAACCCTTTCGCGCTCATATCAACCGCTTTGCCACTTTCATTTTTCCAAAACCAAATGTTTACCGGTCCACCTTCAACCTGCAACATTTCTTGCCCATGGGCGAAATGACTTGGTTTATCACCCACCATAAATTCAAGTGCTGCGGCATCGGCCGCATCTTCGGTCGGATCGGCATATTCCACGAGAATAACCAGTTCTTGGCCATTATGAACCCCTTTAACCTTGACCGACTTCACAGTCACCTCCTGGATTCTAGGAGGCCAATGCACCTGAGGCGCCAAGTTAAATTCGGAACCAGGGACTGTATCCCATTGTGAAGAATTAGGGTCTTCTGACGGCAAGCTGCCTTCTAATTGATACATTCGAACCGAGACACTACCTGGTTCATCAGAAGCAGGAGGTTCACTGGCAAAAGCTGACGAAAATCCCAGGACCCCGAACAGCCCAATAATGGATAGTGTCCTTAGGCTTCCTAGTCCGTTCAACATGTCATATTCTCCACTCATTCATTCATAACATGATTGGCTTGAGGCTATTCTTCTTCTTCTTCCCAAGTCCGAGGGGATTGGTGTGCCCCATCATATTCACCCATAATAATTTTCCAAATAAATTCTTCTGGCAATTCAACTTCCCATCGTGGCATAGCCGATTTCCAAGGCATTCCTTCTACCGGTAAACCCACTCCACCTTTTTTTATCCTCCAGAACAAATACGCCTCTTGTAACTGCGCTATAGTCCCCGGATCACTAAAGTTGGCAGGAGGAGGATTAAACCCCGGGGCTGCCGGGCCCTTTCCATCATAATTTGCTCCGTGACAGGGTGAGCAGTAGGCGGCATACAGGCCTTTGCCCATCATAATATTTTCAGGTGTTTTGGGATAAGGGTTTGATAATCCGACAAATTCACCGGGAGGGGCGGGATGAATGGTCCTGTTTTCGGCAGGCGGAAGATCGCTAGGTACCAAACGACTGTACGTCTGCCATCCCACCAAAAGCGGGAACATTACCAAGACCGCCAACCGGGCCATCTGTCCTGCTCCGGTCTGTCCTTTCCCCGATAAAAATCTAAAAATTGGACCCATCATGGCCTCCAAAGAAGGAGCACTCATGGTCCCATAAATCATAATGCCACTCAGAGCAAGGGCCAAGTACAGATAAATTAAACTGGCTGGAAGAGGTGCCGTCACTAACGGAAGAATGAACTTTAAAAATATAAACACTCCAGCAAGAATAATTGCTCCACTAATAATAGGGCCTTTCATGATGTTCTCCTCATTCTGGCTATTCCCTTTACCGTGCTGCCAAATTCTGCATTTGAGATTTAAGTGGCGAAAAGACCGAAGCCACCTTTAAGGAATTGACCGGTTCTTGTGCAGAATCCATTATATCTTCAACTTTGATACTGATGGGCTCCCCACTCATTTTTTGGAGAAACGCAATGACCGAATATATTTCCTGCTTGCTTAAGCCAATGGGATCCTTGTCGATATGAGGCATCTGTGCCGGATATTCTTTTGGAATACCATCATGCCTGAAGTCCAAATAAATATAGGCTTGAGGCTGGGTTAAACTTTCATAGATAAATTCAGGAGCCAGTTTCGCTCCAATGCCATTCAAATCAGGGCACCGGGCCGACTCACTTGGTCCAATGGAATGGCACAAGGCGCATTGTCCTTTGCTAAAAAATATCTTCTGCCCAATTGAGGCCAAATCATCTGGACTTTTCACGCTGGCAAGATCGAATGTTTCTACCGCCGGAGGTAATGACGCCATTTGTGGAACACTCAAGGCAATCAAACTAAAGACGCCCAACACCATCGCGACGAAACCAAGCACCCGAAGGAACATCCCCTTAATAAACAGCAGGATAAGAATACCTACCCCAATGACACACATGCCTATTATTTGCAATAGCGCGACTTCACTCATGTTTGCTCACCCATGCTTTCCAAAGATGTACGGCCATTGAGTCTTTCCCTTATTCCAACCCTAATCAAGTTTTTCCACTGAACTTGGGGCACCCCCAGCCATAGCCGGAGTTGTGTGGCCAGGAATATCCACAGTGGAAGACTTTGGTGTCTGAGCTTTGGCTTTATCTCCCAAGGTTGCCACCCAAAAGATAAAAGCGACGATCAGGCAAAACACAAAGGTATTCAGGGACATAAATGCCGCCGCATAACCCAACGCGGGAGAATAGGCATAATCCGAGGTGTCTCTCATGACCCCATAAATGTGCCAATGTACCCGAGATGATGAACGTGCATATCCCATCAGGGACATAAGTAGGATCACCATAACCGCATTTAAGACTAAACTATACCCGGCTCGAATTGGCATTTTTCCCCACACCATTTCCGTTGTCGTCTTTGCACTTTTCATTAACAAAGCAGTTAATGGAGTGAACGTAACCATGATGAACAGGACAATTAACACCTGCGCAACTGAGAAATAATTAATACGGATAATAGCTGGGACAAAATACCCCCAAACCCCGAGGACCACTACGGCGATACCTGCGATGACCAGCAAGGCGCCCATAATTGCTTTGGCCGCCTTGGCCCACCCAGCGGTTTCTTGTTTTCCCGCTCGCCAATACATAATAAAACTCATAAACGTGACCAGTATCATCAGATTTGCTACCGTCATTTTGGCTGACATTACCCCGAACACACCTAGTAAAGGATGGTGGGTGCCACCCATTTTTTGGGCTTCGGCCAAGCTTGCCACCAAGGAATGTGGAGTCATCCACACACCAAGGCATAATAATAAGACGAGGAGCATCGCCATGACCGGTTTTTTATATTGGGCTTCAGACCCTGGTATTCTGTGGGTAATTCCCATCCAAAAATAATAATTTGCTCCAAGGAAAAGCACACCGATCAGCATGGCCTGAAGAATAAACAGCCATGCCAAGAACCCACCCATAAGGGTAATCCCCATTTGTTGGTTGTATTGGTAGACCTCCCGCATGAGCCAATAGCCGGCAAATGGAAGTGGCAACATACCAAACACCCCTATAAAATTCCCGACATACCCCATCCAATCGTAATGTTCCCGCTCTTCACGCGAAACCGCAAGTAAATAGCGGACACCTGCATACGCCCCGACAATAAATCCACCCAATACGACGTTTGCGATCAATCGATGGATATTGACAGGCCACCAAGTGGGGTTTTGCATAGCCATCCACGCTCTGGCCCAAGCATCGCCCTCCCCCACCACGACCGGACTGGCCTGGAAGGTTGCCCATGAGTTGGGAACGATCATGATTCCGAGGGCAAAAAGATTCAGAAGGAAGCCTAAAAAAAGATGGAAAGCCTTTTTATTTCCCTGCATATAATCCCACCCATACCAATACATATAGAGGGTGGCCGTTTCCAATAAGAAGAGCAGGCAATACACTAGGAAAGAAGGGAAAAACATATCGGTCAGGTAGGCCATCAACTTTGGATAGAGTCCGATCAGAAGGAACAAAAGTATTCCTCCGAAAAGAGCCGTGGTGGCATAGGCTGACGTCAAAAGCTTTGTAAATTCTTTGGCGAGCTTGTCATACCTGGTTTCTTTTGTTTTCCATCCAACCAATTCACAAATCCAGGCAAAAATCGGGACACCTAGAACGAAGCCAGCCAGCAACAAATGCTGTTGGGCGACAATCCATACCAGGTTACGACTACCGATTCCAGGGACATCCCGATATTCCACCGACATGGCCTGAATTTCAGCACCTCCAGCGGCCATAGCCAAAGCCGGTAGAAAGAGGAGGGCCAAAAAACTTGCTAATTTAAGCAATCCAGGCATTCTATTCATTCCTTGCGCAACGGTTGTATGTCCTAATTGGCCGGCCGATTTCATTCTGGCCCCCCTTCGATCGTTCATTATTTTGTTCAAGGC
>JACDDF010000128.1 GCA_013817135.1 Nitrospirales bacterium | reverse complement strand
ATCCTACATTTCTCTGGGGAAACAGCTGAAAGGGAACGACATGATGACTCAACAATCGGCATCCTCTGTAAACACTTCTTTGTCTGTTTTGGTAGATGATTCTGCACAAAATGGGAAATTATTGCATTCGCTCTCCAATAAATTGCTTCCCATTGTGGTATTTTCCGAATTAGCGCTCCGTCGGTGCGACGATGATCAGCTGAAGCGACAATTGGAGAAAATACATGGGGCTGCCGAACAAGCCAGGGATATTCTTGTGGAAATTCGCAGCCTCCACGCCGCGAGAAATTCATAGTATGAAATCAGGGTTCTCAGATTCTTCAGTTTTGCTATTCCCAGGATTATGTGTGATGGCATGGCTATTCTTATAAAGGTGTCTTATGGATATCGTGGCTTCTGAGGATCGACGTCAAGATTGCCGTGTAGATGTGCCCGTATGTCTGTGGGTTGAGATTCCTCTTGCCTTCTCTTATGAATCGATCGATCTTGATTCGGCAGAATTCAGTCAGTGGCAATGGGATGAGTTGGCGGTTTCCCCGGATTTAGTCAAGGCGATGGTGGATGAAAAGGATCTTACTATCCGTGATCCTTTGCTCCTACAGATGGTTACGCGTATTGACTGGATGTTGACCTCCATTCTCCGGACATTGGGAAAAGACAAAAATCTCAAGGGGGCTATTCCAGAATTTACGAAAGTGAGCCTATGCGGTTCCGGAATAAAATTTTTTTCTGAAGACTCATATCCCCTTGATTCCTTTCTCGTTCTACGCCTAATTTTGCGGCCATTTATTCCGATTCAGGCTGTTGGGAAAATTGTTAGGGTTGATGCTAAACGCAAAGGCAAGGAACAGGGATTTGAGATTGCGGTGGAGTTCACCAAAATTTCTTCTGATGATCGCGAAGCGATTATTCGACACACCCTTCGGTCTCAAGCCACCATGCAACGGCTTCGGCTCAAGCAACCTGTCGATTCCGTCCTTGATTAAGGCTCCGGGAATTTTCTGGTGTCTGTTTTCCTGTCTCGTGAGCGTGGCAGGATGTCAGAGGCCACCTGACGTTGCCTTTCCTCTCCATTCGGTCTCTTTATCGTCTATTTCCTCTCCGCACCCTCGTGTTCTTGATCGACCGTATAGTGTTGCTATCTTGCCTTTTGAGAATATGACCCGGCACCCCCAACTAGATTGGTTACGTCGTGGACTACAGGAAATGCTGGTTAGTGATTTAGCGCAATGGCCGAAACTTGAGGTGGTATCACGAGATGCACTAGGTTCGGTTTTACGGGAGCAATGGCTGCAACAGCGAGGGTTTTCATCAGGTGAGAATCCTGTCAGTCTTGGACGGTTAAAAGGCGTACGGTATCTCATTCAAGGGAGAATGTTTGCACAAGAGGAGACCCTTGCCGTAAATCTGCAGATTGTCGACGTGGAGACGGGGGTGGTCGTGGGGGCAGTCAACGCCAAGGGGTTAGGATCGGATATCCCGGGTTTGGAACAAGACATTGTGACTCGTGTCATTGGTGTGTTTGACCCTTCTCTTAATGTGGATACCCGGTCAATGTCAGATCAGACGGTAGAAAACTCGGAGCTGTCCTCCAGTCGGCATCTTGAGATTGACCAGGAAAGGCGATACTTGCCTTTTTCTGGATCAGTTCATTCTCATGCTGTGGATCAAATCGATGCCCTCCTATCATTGGAAAAGCTTACTCATGAGAGAAGGGGGGCGTATTGGTTAGCAGAAACGATTTGGCATGAGGGTTGGGTATCTGAAATTGGGCATCCCCTCTACCAGGTTTGGCAATTCCCGAATGATTCTATGAGCTCTGTGCCAGTCATGGCTATTCCTATTTCACTGTTTTTCTCTCCTCATCGGCTTGCCCATATTTTTGAGCAAGCCCAGAAGACAGAAACAGATTCTGGAGGATATGTGGATTCTGATGGATTCCGGACGACGCTAGATGAGGGTTCTGGAGCCCAGTTATTATTTGTTGAACATTTCCAGAAGCCGCGGCGTGTATTTATTCGTGCCCTTAATGAGGAAGGAGATGTGCTGGCCATTTTTTCCCCTTGGGCATGGCGAACGGAACGGAGAATTTTGATGCGAGATCCTCAAGGGGTATCCGTGCCCATGTGGCCGAACCCGTTTGTCACCGGTTTCGTGCAATTTCCAGTTGAGTGGGTCGAGCGGGAAGGGCACCATGCGACATTTGATACTGTGGTGGTCCCTGTACCCAATGAGCAAGTCCTTGTCACACTCGAGCCCATCGGAGAGTCCAAAGAAGAGGGAAGTGAGATTTCTCAACAAGTTGATCAGGAAGATGTTTTTATTCAGGATTTGGGGAATCTGATTAAATCGAAATGGACCCCTTCGATAACTGAAGGACTTCCAGTGCGTGGGTATCTGCCAGGCAATAAACGGACGGCAGTGGGTGTCGTCCATGCGCAAGATGGAAAAATTCGCTACATCAAATTTCAGCATTGGCCTGAGGATCCGTTTTTTTTGAAAAGCTTACAAGATCTTCAACTAAAGTTATTGGAGGCTTGTCTGGAATGTCAGGACTCCGGTCAGGTTGTCCCCCATCTCCCAGGTTCGTTCAAAACCTTTCGTTTACAACTCACGCTGGTGAAAGACATTCACGCCCTTCATCTGGGCAGTCGCCCTCACTAACCTGGCACTCGATTTTCTCATTCCCAGAGATCTATGGGTGGAGGGACTGTTCCTGTTCTAGTCACTTAGGATGGTTGTATTAAGGTTGGCCAGTGACGTCGGAGGGTTTCCTCTGCGGCTTTGGCAAGTATCTTATCGATGGAATGATCCTGGCTGAATACTCGCAGGGTGATCATCCGAGCGGGAAGATATTGGAGATATTTCTGGAGGCTATCTTTTTCGACCGTGCCTTTGTCAGGGTTCCAGACAAATATTTGAAAGTTCCCCATGTTGAGCAAATTAATGGGGCGAGGATCTTTATGAGCAAAGTCTACTCGAATATCTTGGCGACGATATTTGGGCGGTAACAGTCGGCGCATCCGGCTCAGAAATACCTGGGGTTGAAAGGATGATGATGCGGGCTGAATAATGGGGAGCAGCGTGCTGAATGCGGTTTTCCACTTCACGTGTCTTCCGATAATTTGACTCCACTCCAATCCCAGTTGTCGTTTATGCATGGAGCGAGCGTGCTTCCAGGAACGAACCGTTTCGATGACATGCCAATCGGTGAGATGGAGGTAATGAGGTAAGGATTGGAGAGGGTTTTTTTTGCACAGGATCTCCATGGTGGGTTGAAAAATTTCCTGAAGATGAATGTCGATCGCCCGTGTGGTGCGATGGTAGTAGACATTGGAATAGAGATAAAGCCTGGCGTGTAAAAACATTTGCAACGCAGGAAGTCCAGATTGGTGGATCGTGAGACCATGTGATGAAAAGAAGGTGTAATGAAGGAGTCGTTCAATATCCACAGGTCCAATGGCCACCCCGCACATATAGGAATCCCTGAGGACGTAATCACAATTGTCCGGGGTATAAATTCCGCCAAGAAGTGGTTGTAAGGCGATAACCCATGGAGGCAGACCCTTTGTCGATTTGTGAGGATCCTTCAGAATAAGGAAGGCAATATGTTCCGGATCCAATTGTTCCCCTGGAGCAAACGGTCCTGAGGGACTCCGGCGGATTTTTTTGATAATTGGAGCTAAATGGTCACGAATGATGTGTTGGCCGAGCACTTCATGCGTCAGGTTAAATTGGTGCAGGAAATGGTGATCAAAAAAATGGCAGAAGGGTCCATGCCCGATATCATGGAGCAAGGCCGTGATGCGAATAAATTCCTCTAGAAAATGACAAGATGGTACTTCGGAGACGGTTTGGCAAAGCGACGGATAGAGACGAGCCATAAATCGACCTGCCAGGTGCATGGTCCCAAGGGAATGTTGGAAGCGGGTATGCTCGGCGCCCGGATAGACCCAATGTGCGCTCTGAAGTTGGAGAATATATCGAAGACGTTGAACCCAGGGAGAATCAATCAGGTCTTTTTCGGTTTGTTCCGTAAACTGTGGTAATGAATAGGGAACCGTGATGGAAATATACCCGTGAATGGGGTCGGCAAGAAGCGAGACGCCATCAAATGGGGATGAGAGTGGTTCTGATGTGGGCATGGGCTAAGAGTCTTTCCCTGTTCTCAATCCCTTCCATGTTGGAGAGTGACGGGTTATCCCAAACAGCATCGGGAGAGAACTGTTTCTGCTTTCGATTTGCTGGTGCGCCACGTTTTTTTTTCTGCTAGGAATTCTTGAGTCCCCGGTATCGGGTAATGACCCATCGCATGATGGGATAGGCCATCAACGAACCGACAATCGACAGGGCACAGGCCCCAACGAGAAAAGGTATGAGATAGGGGGAAAGCATCTCAAACATATTGTCCACGTTCAATTGATCCCACTCAATCGTGGTAGATGTGATAGATGAGGGTGTGCCTACCAACAGCAATCCGGTATAGAGACTGGCAGCTAAGATTGGAACAAGTGTCCAGGGATTGTTGATGAATGACCCCAGAAAGAGAGCTAAGAAATTTAGCCGGAAGGCCCAGGCGCAGAACACCACGCTGGCCGTGTGGAAGAAATAATGTGGCGCGAACGCGATAAACACACCAAGAGAAAATGCCAAGGCTGTGCGGTGAGGAGTTTCCCGAAGGTGTAGGACCTGAGTCAGTTGTTGTCGGACAGATTCAATCGTTATCATGGACAACTGCCTGACAATCTCTTACTACGAAAAATGCACATAACTTTTCGGCTCAAGTTTTTGAGTCCTGCCGTTTTGATGAGTGATTTGAATTCCCGAACGACGAGAGGTAATGACGCCAATGGCGGTCGCAGGAATCCGTAGTTGTTTGACCGCCGCTTCAAGGCTGTGTTGTTTCTTGGGAGATACGGTGAACAGTAATTCGTATTCTTCTCCTCCGTGTAGAGCCCAGGATAGAGGATCTGCGCTCACTTGTGAAGCATACGCGAGGAGATGAGGGGACATGGGAAGGCTGGCCTCCAGAATGAGGGCACCTACTCGGCTTTGTTGGCACAAATGTTCGATATCTCCTGAGAGACCATCAGATAGATCCAACGCAGCCGAAGCCAAACGGCGAGAAGACAGCAACCGTCCTAATGTAATACGAGGGGTGGGTTGGAGATGGCGCCGAACTAAAAACTTCGTGGGTTGCCGCATGGTCGAAATCTTTCCGCGTGAAGTTTGATGGGTCAGGCAGGCCAATCCTGCAGCCGAGTTACCTAATGATCCACTGACATAGATAATATCTCCTTCATTAGCCCCACCTCGTGTTAACGCATGACCGGGTTCGACCTGTCCCATTATGGTGATTGCCAGAAACAGAGAAGAATGTGATGCTGAAGTATCCCCACCCACGAGTTGAACCCCATGCGACTTGCAAGGAACGGAAAGCCCACGATACAGGTCTTTCCAGTCTCCATATCTCACAGAAGAGGGAAGGGCCACAGCCACCAGGATATAGGTGGGAGTGGCTCCCATTGCGGCAATGTCGCTGAGATTGGCCACGGCAGCCTTGTAGCCTATGTCATAAAATGAAGCGGTATTTTTTGAAAAATGAATGCCTTCAACGAGGAGGTCCGTGGATATGACAAGATGGGCAGATGAGGGGTGAGCCAAAAGTGCGGCATCGTCTCCCATGCCAATGAGCGTCCTAGAACCGGGTCGGGGAAATCCACGAGTCAGGGCGCGGATGAGTTGGAATTCCCCTATTTCTGACACGGGCGCCTGGCGGCGGGAAGGGGACATGATAAAAAATCAGCGTGTCTTGGTGACGGTTTGTCGTAAAGGGCGACGGGTGACCGTCGACGCGACTTTCTTTCGACGGCCGGAAGAACTATTCCCATGAGTTATTGCCGAGTTCACGGTGTGTCGATTTTTAATGCGAAGGGCGACTTTGAGAACTTCCGACATATTCTCTACATAAATAAACTGAAGTCCTCGCAATAAATGTTTGGGAATATCATTCAGGTCTTTTTGATTTCTTTTAGGCATAACAATGGTTTTGATATGGGCCCGTTTGGCCGCCAACACTTTTTCTTTTAACCCGCCAATGGCCAGTATTCTGCCGCGAAGCGTGACTTCTCCTGTCATCGCCAAGTCTCGTTTGACCGGTTGATTGCTGAGGCAGGATGCAAGTGCCGTGGCGATGGTTATGCCTGCGGAAGGCCCGTCTTTGGGGATCGCGCCAGCCGGTACGTGAACGTGGATGTCTTGTTTGGCGAAAATGTCAGGATCGATTCCCAATAACTTGGCTTGCGAGCGGATATAGGTGAGTGCGGCATGGGCAGATTCTTTCATGACTTCCCCGAGATGCCCCGTTAAGGTTAGCAGGCCTTTTCCCTTGATGGCCGAGGCCTCAATGTACAACACATCTCCGCCGGTTTCTGTCCATGCGAGTCCTGTTGAGACGCCGACTTCATCTTTCTCCTGCTCCTGATCCGGCACATATTTTGGGACGCCTAGATAGTGATGGAGGTTTCGAGGTGTGACCTGATGCTGTTTTATCTTCCCTTCGGCAATGCGTTTGGCCACTTTTCGCATCACATTCGCCAGTTCGCGCTCTAGATTGCGAACTCCGGCCTCCTTAGTATATTGAGAGATGATGCGTGCC
>JACDDF010000127.1 GCA_013817135.1 Nitrospirales bacterium | reverse complement strand
ATGTATTGCTCAAGGGGCAGGCCACGCCAAGTTGTATCTGTCCAGGAAAATGCAAGAGGATCGATAATTTCCGAGGGGCCGTGCACCCCATCCGGTTGCGATCGGGACGCCGGATCAGGACGCTCGACGGTGTTATTTAATACATATTGATAGCGGGTGCCTGGAGAAATATCTTGCACCGTGCCTTTCCAATATCCAAAGGATTCCTGGCTGAGAGGAGTCGGTTGCTCAGCACTTCCCATGATTTTGACGGCCACAGACTGGGCCTTCGGTGCCCACACCCGGAACTCTACAGAAGAGGCGTCGATGCACGATGCGCCCAGTTCTAATTGCCATGGATCGGTCTTCAAATTTTCCAAACGTGTTTTCTCCCTGCTGGTATTTTCGATAATATTATTTCCGGGGGAAATGCCTGCTGATGATGGAAAGCTTAACAAATAGCCGGAGAGCTGGGAACCCCAGCAGCAGCTTATCCCCTTTGCCCCGTCTTGAGATTTACTGTATTATCGTCCCCCGCAATTCCCGATATTCAGAAACCCATATCCAGGAGAGCAGAATCTATGAGAATTTGGCCAGGTCGATCATACCCGCTAGGTGCCACATGGGATGGGCAGGGAGTCAATTTTGCTCTGTTCTCCGAAAATGCGACCGGTGTGGATCTTTGTCTGTTTGACAATGACCTTCAGGATCAGGAAACCCACCGGATTCCCATTGAGGAACGAACGGATCAAGTCTGGCACGTGTATTTACCTGAGGTGCGTCCTGGCCAACTCTATGGATACCGGGTGCATGGGCCCTATGCCCCAGCGGCGGGACACCGGTTTAACCCTGCCAAGCTTCTCATCGATCCGTATGCGAAATCCTTGACGGGTGTCGTGCGATGGTCCGATTCCATGTTTGGGTATCGTCTTGGTGATCCGGCAGGTGATCTCTCAATCGATGATCGCAACAATGCGGCCAACATTCCTAAAGCGGTAGTCGTCGACCAGGCCTTTAGCTGGGGAGGCGACCAACTTTTGAATATTCCCTGGGAGCAGACGGTGATCTACGAAGTCCACGTCAAGGGCATGACGATGCGGCATCCGGATGTTCCTGAAGCCTTGCGGGGAACCTATGCGGGCTTGGCCTCTCCCGCGATTATAGAATATTTGCAATCGCTCGGAATTACCGCCGTGGAATTGTTGCCGGTTCAACATTTTGTGAATGATCTCTATCTGAAGGAAAAGGGCCTCACCAATTATTGGGGGTACAACTCCATTGGGTATTTTGCCCCGGACATCCGGTATTCGGCTTTCCCCGGTGGAGGAGAAAAGGTTGACGAGTTTAAATCCATGGTCAGAAAACTTCATAGTGCCGGCATCGAGGTCATCCTTGATGTGGTCTATAACCATACCGGAGAAGGGAATCATTTCGGGCCGACCCTATCATTCCGGGGGATTGATAACGCCTCCTATTATCGCGTGTCACCGGATAATCCACGCTATTACATGGATTACACCGGCTGTGGAAATACGCTGAATGTCCAACATCCACGGACCTTACAGTTGATTATGGACAGCTTGCGGTATTGGGTGATCGATATGCATGTGGATGGTTTCCGGTTTGATCTGGCATCCGCACTGGCACGTGAGTTACACGATGTGGATCGACTCAGTGCCTTTTTTGACATCATTCACCAGGATCCCGTGTTGTCACAGGTGAAGCTGATCGCGGAACCATGGGATCTGGGGGAAGGCGGCTATCAGGTGGGAAATTTTCCACCTGGCTGGGCGGAGTGGAATGGAAGGTACCGCGATTCCATACGCCGGTATTGGAAGGGGGATGGTGGATTGCTTGGGGAAGTCGCCAATCGATGGTCCGGGAGCAGCGATCTCTATGGGGAGAGTGGGCGCCAACCGTATGCCAGTATTAATTTTGTGACCGCTCATGATGGATTTACCCTCCAGGATTTGGTGTCCTATGACCACAAGCATAATGAAGACAATCAGGAGGGAAATCGGGATGGGACCGATGACAATGATAGTTGGAATTGTGGTGTCGAAGGCCCGACCGATGATCCCGCCATTCAGGAATTGCGTGACCGGCAGGTCCGGAATTTTTTCGCTACCTTGTTATTATCCCAGGGAGTGCCGATGATCTGTGGCGGGGATGAATTGGGTCGTACGCAGGATGGGAATAACAATGCCTATTGCCAGGATAACGAGTTGAGTTGGATAAATTGGAACCTGACCCGATCCCAACTCGGATTGCTGGACTTTGTAAAGCTGCTCATTGACATTAAAAAGACCCATCCGGTGTTTCAACGACGAAGGTTTTTTCAAGGGCGACGGGTAGAGGATTCCGAAGTGAAGGATATTGCCTGGTTTGGATCGCATGGAAAAGAAATGTCGCATGTAGATTGGCAGATGGGGCTCCGGACCTTGGGAATACGGTTAGCAGGGGATGCCATCGTGGAGAAAGATAGTCAGGGACGGCCGATTGTGGATGAGACGTTCCTCGTATTAATAAACGCTCATCATGAGGATGTGGATTTTATTCTTCCTGCTCACACCAAGTCGGTGCGGTGGGAGTTGGAGTTTGACACCGCCATACCGGTTGACAAGAAAAGCCCCAAACATACGAAATTGCTGAAAGGGGGACAACCCTACCATTTAGTCTCCCGGGGGCTTGCCTTATTCCGAACCCCGAAATCCTGACCAAGGATTCCATGGCCACCAGTCACTTGGGCTGGATGGAATAAGGCTCGTGCCTAATCGAATCAGCCACCATGCCCTCATCTGAGCATATGGTCAAATACGGGTACGGAGACATGGGCGTTTGGGCGGAACAGTACCTCTGGCATCAGTCAGCTAGACAACAAATTTTTTGCTGCGTTCAACAATGCCGGTGACCGCTTCCTTGGCATCATCCGCAAATTCTCCGGCCCGTTCGCTGGCGTCTTCCATCATGTTCTTTAACTGACGACGGGTTCGGGATCCTGACTGGGGAGCCATCAACAGACCCAGTCCGGTTCCGAGAACCACTCCGACCATTAAAGAAAGTCCAGCGAGCAAGACATAACGAGTGTCGTTATCCATGTGAGATATCCTCCATTGTTAAGATGTCGGTGAGTAATCGATTCTGGTTTCCAAAATTTAATATTCCAATCGTCCGCTAAGCTCGCGGAGGCTGCTGTAAGAGGATCTCACGCTCGGCTTGAAGCCAATCTTCCCAATCACTGCCATGTTGGCCTCCCCGCCGGTGATGAATTTCATAGGCGCGGTGGGCAATTCGTTCACGCAATTCTTCGGATAGGGCCATAGAGGGACCCGGATAGGAGGTCTGGGGATCCTGGTGTTTTGCCTGAGAGATCGCTGGGCGCTTGGTCGTAGCTGGTGCCACAGATTTGCTGCTGGTTTTTGTGGCCGCCTTGCCTGCAGGTGTCGTTTTTTTTGTGGTGGCCGGATTTTTCTTGGGTGGTTTCTCGTCTGGCGTTTTAGGGGACATGATACGTTCTCAGCTCCTATGCTTGTCTGACTTGTGAGGGACCCCATTCTGACTCAGTTAAACGTCATTGTACCGGAAATAGGGCTCTTCGTCCAAGCCGTGTGACTTTCCCGTGGCTATCGCAGTGTCGCCAAAATGGGAAAATTATTTTTTCTGGAAGTGGGGGTAAACGTTCCCATGCAAAGAGGTAAGTGAGTGTTGAACCTGCCAAATGTTGAATGTTCAGATCGGTTTTTTCAGCAGATAACAACAAGGTTTGTAGAAGACACAAGATTGATCTTCCCTTACAATGTAAAGCGCTAAGGGAGGAAAGAGACCTTTGTGAAGGGAAAATCCTCTGCCATAGGACATGACCGGAAAACCCTAATGATCTGGAGTGCCGAATATGAATAATGCTGTGGATGCCTGGTTCGTCAGGAAGCCACCTTCATTAACAGGATGCAACAAAACTGGGTATGGGGTGCGGTTGAGAGTGATTTCCGTACCAAAAGGCATCAAGGAAATTCTCTTTTTTTGAATGACAACGATGAATAACTATGAGTCTGCCACGAAGCCGATTTGGCAATTAGGTCAGCAGTATGGCATTGAACCCGTTTATTATGATGGATTAGGTGTTGAGCGACAGGTCACGGTGCCTCATCTCCGGCAAGTCCTGGCAAGCATGGGGGTGAAGGCCTCAACGAAGAAGGATATTCGTGACTCGCTCTCTCATGCGGTCTCCCGAACATGGACTCAGCTCATTGATTCAGTGGTGGTGCGGTATCCTTCTGATTCCCTGTTCATGTTGCCTCTGTCCCTTCCTCTTGAGGGTATCAGTTTGGAGAAGGTTTCCCTCACAATCCAGGTGACGGATGAGAAGGGCGTTAGCCGGCACCAATCCCTGCCAGGGTCCAGTGGTCGGGTGACATCTGAAAAGTCGGTCCATGGTGTTAAGTATGTCCAGGTGCATTTTCCTCTTTCGGGAAAATTTTCACTCGGATACTTCCGTCTTTCGGTCCGAGTGAAGCTTCACTTAGAGCGAACAGTAGAGGGACAGGCCCTGCTCATTGTGGCACCCAGGAAATGTTATCTCCCTTCTTCACCCAAACGTGCTTGGGGGATTTCGCTTCAACTCTATGGATTACGATCACACAGAAACTGGGGAATTGGGGATTTTCGAGATTTAGAAGAGATCATGAAAGTTGCGGGGATTCGTTGGGGAGTGGCCACCATCGGGGTCAATCCACTTCATATCCCCGCAGCAGGATTAACCAGCCCCTATTCTCCATCCAGCCGACTCTTTTGGAGTCCCGTGTATTTGAACCTGGAAGGGGTGGACGAATGGCGGACTTCGGCAGGTCTTCGTCAAAAAGCCAAGAGTGCAAAATTTCAGCATACCCTCCAACAGCTTCGGGAGAGTCCACTTGTCGACTATAAAGCCGTAGGGAAACTGAAATGGACAGTCCTCGAGGAATTATTTCGAGTCTTTCGACGACATCATCTCCAGCCTAAAACCCTCACGGCACGTGGGAGGGCGTTTGCCAGATTTGTGTCCGGCTTCCACCCGCATCTGACAATGTTTTGCACATTTCAGGTCTTGACGGAACACCTGGGAACGGTGGCCTGGCGTACCTGGCCGAAAGCCTTTCAGGATCCCCAGTCTCCTGATGTGGAAGTTTTTCAACGATCCTATGCCACTCGCGTACAATTTTATCAATATGTTCAATGGCTGTGTGAGTTGCAATTACAGCAACTCGATCATGTCGCGAAGAAACATTCGTTGTCTCTCCGGCTGTATCACGATCTACCGATTGGCATTCATCCCGATGGAGCGGATGCCTGGGTTTTTCAAGATCAGCTCGCGTCAGACATCACGGTTGGAGCGCCGCCGGATGCCTTTAATCTCAATGGACAAAGTTGGGGACTGGTCGTTCCCAATCCCGTTCGATTGCGGGAAGATGGCTATCGCTTTCTTCGAGAAACCTTACGGCAAAACATGCGACATGGGGGTGTCCTCCGGATCGATCATGCCTTGGGCCTGTTTCGGATGTTCTGGGTCCCCCAAGGCGGAACAGGAAAGGATGGCGTCTATGTCAGAACCCATGTGGATGAAATTTTGGCGATCCTGGCTTTAGAAAGTGTGCGACGAAAGGTGATGGTGGTTGGAGAAGATCTCGGTGCGGTCACTCCTGCCATTCGACAAAAATTAGATGCGGCCGGGCTCCTATCCTATCGCCTGCTGTTTTTTGAACGAGAGGACGGGGGAGCGATGACACCACCACATGCCTACCCTGAGCAGGCGCTTGTGGCCGCGACGACGCATGACCTCCCTACCCTTAAAGGTTTTTGGGCTGGACGAGATATCATCATTAAGCAAGAAGGGGGTGTCTACCTCAGAAGGAAGGATGTCGAGCAAGACCGGCGACGGCGTGCTGAAGATCGGGGACGATTATGGGAGGCCTTACATCGGGAGGGCCTCCATTCCGCCGAGGCGATTCCCCCTAGCCTTTCGGACGACATGCTTCAAGCCATGTACCGGTATTTAGCCAGGACACCCTCCCGCCTGCTCATCGTGCAGCTTGAAGATTTATTGGCAGAGCTTGATACGCCTAATCTGCCAGGAGCACCGGAATCAGTCTATCCTTCCTGGCGAGTGCGGATTGGTCGAGAGTTGACCGCCTGGCTGAACGATCCGGCCATCCTGCGGTTTGCTAAAGCGATGCAGCGGGAGCGACGGACAGGCGGACGTAGTCACCAGATACGCGGGGAATAAGTTTCATGAGCTCTCATAAGGACGAACAAGCAGGCGGTATCCCAATTTGAGGCCAATGAGGCATGTCGCCAGAATGTCAGTTGCGTGATGTCTAAGAGGGTACTATGATCAACGATTGTCATATTCCCATGACCATCGAATCTGGTTGCGAAAACATGGCATTTCGTCTAAGTAGGTCGATCAGGAAGAGAGGGCGATCCTTCATATGCAAGAGAAAAAACTGACGATGGCCGGGTGGGTGGATGGCTTAACCGACGCGGTTACTGGGAGCCTGGCTCAAATAGTTGCCTATCTGCCAACTCTGATTTTGGCCTGCATGCTGTTGGGTCTTGGCTATGTGCTAGCCAGGCTGGTTTCGGTCGTGGTGACCCGCTTGTTGCAATTGATGGGGTTTGACCGTTTGCTGAGTCGAACCGCCGTGCAAACCTTATTGGAGCGA
>JACDDF010000126.1 GCA_013817135.1 Nitrospirales bacterium | reverse complement strand
GTTCGGAGCCCCTCGGCAATCTCGTCGCAGAGCACGTTTGCTTCGGATTCGGTGACGATCCCATTCCGCTCGCGACCGCGGATGTTGAGCCGAACCAATCCAGGGCCGTCTGAAGGGAGCGTAAAGGCCCGAACCGTCTTCCAGTCTTTCCCGATTGTCCCCAGTCGAGCTGTGAGCTGGAGCGAAAGTGCATCCGGTAGTGCATCTGCGACTTTAGAGCGGAGCGAGGTGGGCACCATCGCCCGCAGCCTCGTCAGGATGTCATTTCCGGATGACGTGCGGACGATGGAGCGGGGGTTCAGAATCCGTTCCAGCATCTCGGGAAGAAGATCGGCCCGACATGTCTCCGGACCCATTCCCTTAGCCCAGAACACGAGGAGGTCTGCGTTGTCAGGCAGCATTCGTATTATTCGACCAAGTGCCGCGTCGGCTGCGAGATAAACCTCAATCAAGGAGTTCTCAAGCAGACTTGCTCCGGCTGGGGAGTGCCCGATGACGTCGACGGACGCTGGATCCCAAAGCTGGTGACCCGCAAGGTGGATCGCAGCCATGCCTACCCAGAGGACATCGGCTTCCTTTTCTTCCAGCAATCGTTCAACCGCGCTCGCGAGACGGCCGGGCGCCTGTATGAGGATATTCCGGAGGTGGAGCAAATGGCGTTGTGACGGCTGCCCAAAGGTCTCCTCCCCTCTTGGTGTCTTGCCAAGGTGGTTCAAGCGTTCCCCGTTTGCGCTGGAAGGCCGCGACCATTTGGCCAAATGGACCCGCGATCGAAACTGGCATCCGCTCACCACGATACCATTCGTCAGCTCTTGCAAGGGATGCTCGGGTGGATCGATGGCAATGACTCGTTTGCCTGCCCGGTCCAGGCGTCGGAATAGGGTGTCATCCGGTATCAGTTCGTGGGACAATCGGAGCTTTTGCTCGGGAGCCGACCAGGTAAACAAGGAGTAAACTCCGTGCTCGGACAGATGCTGTCCTGTGTAAAGAGTGGCGTAGACGGATCCATCGAGAAAGGGGGAGGCGAGTTCGACAACCTCGCCCTTTTGTTGAAGAGCTGCAAGGTGCGGCATTCGGTTGTCAGCGATCAATTGCTGGATGAGGGGCAGCGATGGGGCCTCCAAAGAGATGATTGCAATCATGCAGTGAGCCTTATGCGAGACCGGGTCAGTCGCATGTGGCCAGAGATCGAGGACCCCATGGCACTTGCGGTTATTTCCGGAAAAATACTTGAAAAGATATTTCCCGCGAGCCCTGTGCCCTCAAAATTATTGTTTGCAGGGAGCTCTTTTTGGGTTCCTCTATTATTCTGACGGATCTTTAAAGAATATAAATAAAACAATCCAGTTTTATATAATCAGTGAAAACAACCTCGTTCCATTGTTGCTCTCTAGAGACAAAAGGAATGCCCGGTATTATGCTTTGGAAACCCTGAGAAATCAATTGTGGCGGTGGATATCCGGCTGGTGCCGACGAAGATTACCCTCCCAATGCCAGACCTTTCGCGTATCGAATTCCTGCCGGATGTCATGTGCGCAATCCTTAGTCACGCATATAAAAGTCATTCTGCCCGAAGCGTTGGCGTCATCGCCTGATATACTAAATCGTCCTGAAGCAGATCTTTTCAGGATATTTTCAGACTGTCAGCAATCAATTAGGGATCTACCTGAACCGGCTTGTGGATGATCAAAAGGTTGAAAAACATAGAAACGTTCATTCTCAAGCAAAGCACGGTTGTGAAAATTTCGGCAGATATTTTATAAACTGTACACCTACTACTTCACGGAGTAAAAAAGGAAACCCCGACATTGAAAAGACAGCCGTTCAACCCAATATTCCGGTCGCCAATCCCTGCGTTCGAAATATGATGGAAGCGAATACCAAGGGTCACCGCCATGTTCTCCGTCACAAAATACGACACGCCCGGACCCGTCTGGAGGACGAAATTAAATTGGGTGCTTTGTTCGGGAATCCGGGGTCCCAGATCCGTCCACAACATGCCTGCCCCGCCATCCCAAAATGGCATCCAACGTCCAAAGTTGAGGAAATTATATTTCACCACTAGCGAGCCTCCGAACGCCGAGGCGCTAAAAGGTTCATAATAGTGAGCAGCCAACGGTTCAATTAAAAGTTCGACATTACCCGATGTCCAACCTGAGCCAATCTCATCCGTCAACACCCGACCCAATTGAGGGAGAAAGTAGACGGCACTGCGATTGGCCGACGGCTCGTTGCTAAAGGCATTATTCCCTTGCCAATACCCGGTGAGAAATCCGAATTCGAGGGTGCCCTTGGTCACCCGATTTCTCGCATCAAAATCTGATCCCCACGTTGTTCCAACCATCAGGAGAATGCATGTAATACCAATCAAACCTATAAAGCAGTGTTCCCTTTTTAACCCTTGAAACATGAATTTCCTTTCGGTTGCACAGGATGTAAACACCTGAATATGTCAATGATTTACAAATTGGTCATCATTTGTGGTCAAGTTTCGTCATCTTCTCATGATGGTGTTCGTGAAACTCCACCAATGGGCAGGAATTTCTCATAATTGGAACCAACAATTCAATGAGTTTTTTAATTCAAAGGGTTACAATCTGTAGACTATTGAGGTCACAAAAAATGGAATCTTCTCCCCTACATCTGAACAACCCCTCCAAGAAAGCTGGGGAGGATCCCCTCAAGCGACTGTCCCTGGCCGTTCGCGAGTTAGATAAACTTATCAATCGGGCGAATCAACTGGCTCATCTCTCAGAGCAAGCCCTCCCCATGGATCAATCAACCCAGTTGGACCAGTCCACCCCATCTCATAAGACCTGACGCTGATCGAATTAGTAAGAGGGATTTTTCTCACCCTCACGAAATCTTGTTCTTCCCTCTACCCAAAAAGAATTCGATTTTCTGCAGCGTAACCAAGCTGTGAGGGTTTAGAATAAATGAAATTTATGAAACTCAAACGGCTTCCAGCGAAACCTTCTGAATGATTGCGCGGACACATAGAGAGAAGCGTTCCAGATTGATTCCGGCAGTTAGTGGGTGGTCTCGGGGCTTTTGGGGGTAGAGATTATTAACGCGCAATGCTGTGGGTTACTGAATGTATAAACCCGGCATGGGGAGTGCCGGTGTGGCCGCCCGCTGGAGGAGTGGCTCGACCCGGCTTCACTTCAAGTAGATGGCCATTCTTCCTGAACTGAATCCGGTCTTAAGCTTGCTGGAATGAATTCATCTGAATAATCAGTCAATCAGTAACAAGGGATCTAATGAGGGAATCTGAAAGGTTCAATGTCGTCCCTGGGTTGAACCTTTCCGGTGCCCTAGGCACGTTCAGTTTGAGCCTACTTGTGGTGAGCGTGAAGCGTTTTGGCTTCCGAGGAAAGCGATACCGTGTCCTGGGTTGAAGAAGATGATGACGGATTGCCCTGGGGTATTCTGGCTGCTTGGATAAGGGGAAGCGCAGCTTGGTTGAGGAAGTTGGCGGCAGCTAATGCAGAAATTTGACTCATGGCGATTCTCCTTTCCTGAGGGTCTTGTCGGTTCAGAATCCGGAATTCTTGATTTATAATCGCCGGAAAAATCAGGATGTCTGCCTCATGCGTGCGGGAAAGATTATGAAAAATTGTCCTCCTCCAGGCTATAGAATGCCGATCGCGTTGAGGAGGACAATAAACACAGCAACCGGGGCGATGTAACGTACGAGGGCCTGCCAGGCAAGGTAGAGGTTGGGATTATGAATGTTGAGTTCGGATTTAGTGCTTTCGGCCTTCATGAGCCACCCGGCAAAAAGGGCAATGAGAATCCCACCCAGGGGGAGCATGAGATTAGATGTCACAAAATCTAACAGGTCAAAGAAGGTTCGTCCGAAGAATTTAATTTCTGCCCACCAGTTGAATGACCACACTGTTCCGAGGCCCAACAGCCAGGTGGCCACCCCTGAATACAGGGAAGCCTTGATTCGGGATAAGCCAAAGGTCTCAATAAGCCATGTGACCAGGGGTTCGATTAAAGAAATCGACGACGTCCAGGCGGCCACAAGCAAGAGAATGAAAAAGAGCGAACCGAAGGCGAGGCCGCCTGGCATGTTGCCAAACGCGACGGGCAGTGTTTGGAAAATGAGCCCAGGACCTGAGCCTGGTTCCAAATTGTTCGCAAACACGATTGGAAAAATGGCCATGCCGGCTAATAAGGCGACGAGGGTGTCGGCTAAGGCAATAAAAATTGAGGTACTGGCAATCGATATGTCCTTGGGGACATATGAGCCGTAGATCATAATGGTGCCCATGCCGAGACTGAGACTAAAGAAGGCTTGTCCCATGGCCGTCAGCATGCTAGCGCCGGTCAATTTGCTGAAGTCCGGGGTAAAAAGAAATTCCAGACCTTTGCCAAAAAACCCCGTGGTCATGCTGTAGGCGACCATGAGCAGCAAAAGAAAGAAAAGCGTTGGCATGAGAAATTGAATCGCTCTTTCCAAACCGCCTTTGACACCACCCGCCACGACGCCCATGGTCAATACCATAAAAATTGTGTGCCAAATGGAGAGGGTAGTCCCGCTCCCCACAAAATTGCTGAAGGTCTCGGCGGCAAATTGACCGCTGGCGCCACTAAACGTTCCCCCTGCGGATTTGAAGATATAAGCCAGCGTCCAGCCGCCGATGACACTGTAATAGGAAAGAATGAGCATGCCTGCCAGAGTGCCGGACCATCCAACAATCTGCCACCATTGAGTGGTGTTGGTTTCTTCAGCCAGAATTTGCATGGAACGAATTGGTGTGGAGCGTCCTCTACGGCCCAACAAAATTTCGGCCATCATCAAGGGAATCCCCAGGGCTGCCACGCAGAGGATATACACCAGAACAAAAGCACTCCCTCCGTTTTGTCCCGTGAGGTAGGGGAATTTCCAAATATTGCCCAAGCCTACGGCCGCACCCGTGGCCGCGAGGATAAAGGTCCATCGGGAGGACCATTGGCCATGTATCGATTGTCGATCGGAGATATTCATTGAAGATAGAATTATTTCCTGAAGATCCCGGGGAGTGTAGTGTAGGTGTCAGGCACTTTCAAGGTATTTGCAGTATGCCGGGCGTAGAGATAATGCCTGACTTGAGATGTCACTCCTGTCTGACTATAGTGTCCCCTTCTTCTGTTTCGAGTGTGTCTTCTTCGTGAGGAGTTGGAAGGGTTGAGTTGATGAGTGACGAACAACGAAATCGAAAAGTGATTGCCCTGGCACCGATGCCACCGGAAAAATCTGCTTATGCTTTGGCTCGATATAGCCGTTCGCCCGATTCTATTGAGGAAAGTCTGCGATGGGTCCATTCTCATTCTTCCGAAAAGTTTTGGGAGCAGTTTTATTTTGCTTATGGGCATGGCTCGATTGCCGATTTGGGTCACGCGACGGTGTGTTTCGAACAGATTTCCGAGCTAGCGGCGATCCGTCTTGAGGATGAACCGCTGTGGGATGGACAGGCCAAGTCCAGCCGCTATCAAAACTTTGCCGCAGCCGGGTGTTACGTGCCCAACGAGATTGCCAATAGCGAAATAGAAGGCGAATATCGCGGCATCCTTGGAAGTCTCTATAACATTTATCGGTTAATGAAAGATCCGATCCAAACCCATCTGGGTAAGCGGTATCCCAGGCCGGAGACTATGAAGCCGGCAGATTATGCTCGGACCATCGGTGCTCGGACCTATGATGTCATTCGCTATCTGCTTCCACTGGCGGCCATGACGAATGTTGGGCAGGTGGTAAGTATTCGCACACTGGAAAAGCAAATCACGCGTTTGCTGTCTGCTCAATTGCCTGAATTGCAGGGGATTGGTGAAGATCTGAAGGATGCGTGCGCCAAATCACCCTCAACGGTGTGGGCCGAGTTGCATCAAGAAGAGACCAAAGGGTTAGAGCCCTTGGCGCCGACCTTAGCCCGGTATGCGGGGGCCAACGAGTATCAGAGTTCGGTCTACAGGGACGTGTTTCGCCAGGTGAAAGGTCGACTTAAAAAGGCCGGCTATGATGATCCGCAATCGTGGAAAGGCAAGGATCAGCCGGTTGATTTGCTGGAGCCGCATGCGCCGTTGGATGAATTAGTGACGACGCTGGTGTACCGGGTGAGTCATGCCCCGTATCGGTTACTCCTTGAATGGGTACGGCAGTGGTCAGAGAAAGAGAAGCAGGAAGTGGTCGATGCCGCGCTTCGTGGTCGTGGTCCTCATGACGACCTAATAAAGGAATTTCGATCCGGGTATGCCTTTGTCTTTGATATTCTGATGGATATCGGTGGGTGGCGGGATATGCACAGGCACCGACGTTGTCAGCAGATTCAGCAGAATTTTACGACGATCCATGGGTATGAGGTGCCGTCGGTTTTGGCGGACGCTGGAGTGGAGAGAGAGTATCGGCAGGCCATGGATGCCGTGCAATTGGATATTGAGCGGTTGCGCGTCAGTAATCAGGAGGCGGCCCTCTATGCCATTCCGTTTGGGTTTCGTGTTCGGTGTTTGTTTAAGATGGATTTTGCGGAAGTTGAGTATATTGCCAAATTGCGGTCAGGGGTAAAGGGCCATTGGTCGTATCGAACGGTGGCTTGGCTCATGAAACAAAAGATGCTTGAGCGACATCCGTATCTGGGAACCCTCATGGAGGCCACGTCGCCTGACATTGAAGATTCGCTGACGCGATAGTGTCCGGGCAGTATCCAAC
>JACDDF010000125.1 GCA_013817135.1 Nitrospirales bacterium | reverse complement strand
ATCCAACACGGGATATCAAATTTCGAACATTTGCCGAATATCGCATCCGTGGCATGATGTTAGATGAAATTCGGGCAATGGATTGGGTTCCTCGGTCCGTTCGATCTCGCCGAGATCAAGTGCGACAGATTGTTGAAGAGCATCTTCAGAAAAACGGGATGCCACCGACTACACAGGAATTGGCCACGCTATTGGGCGTACCCATTGATGAAATAGAGGGAGTGGGAGGCTGTGATCCTCGTTTAATTAGTCTGGATGAGCCGGTTGGGCAGGGAGAAGACGAATGTACGCTTCGTGATGTTTTGCCGGATGTTAACCCTCTGGACCCTTTTGTGGCCTGTGCGGATGCAGAAATGAAGGCGGCATTGTCAGCAGCGCTTGAGACATTATCGGCACGCCAGCAAGAGGTACTGCAATCCTATTATCACATCGGATTGACGATGAAAGAAATTGGTCACCAAATGGGTCTTACCGAATCTGGGGTCTGTCGGGTGCATTCCGGTGCACTCCGACATTTACGCATAGAGTTGAAACGTATTGAGGATGGGGGACCGAGTGCGCCTCGGCCTAAGAATTTACGAAAACCGCGGGTAGCGGATGACTAGTTAAATGGTGTGCTTATTGAAGAATTCGTGTCCGCCAATTTTGGCCACTTTGCGGTTAACCTGAGCCCAACGGGGAGTTTTGACCAGTTGGGGATTATAAAACAGCACAGCCCCATCCACCACCTTTCGGCCATCTTGCACAAGCCTCCAGGCTAACAAACTTTCTTGCATGATTCGATTAGTTTGATCAAATTTCACTTCTTCTGGATTCCGCCCCATCCATGGTTCAAACTGTTTGGCACGAAGAACCGTGCCTTTGACTGTGCCATCGCTGTGGTATTTGTGAGTCATTCGGTTCCGAATGACGGCCGCGACGGCCAACTTTCCAGCAAAACTTTCCCCACGGGCTTCCAGGTAGATAGTTAGGGCGGCTAGTGTGTCGTCGCTGTGGGTGGAATCCTTCGGGTGGATCATTTGTAGAGGCAATGGTGATCCAAGCGTAGAAGACGAAAGAACCCATGCGATATCAGCCGAATTTACGTGAGTAGGTGAGACAGGGATTAAGCATAAGCAGAAGGTTTCAATACCGATGATGAGGATAAAAGACAAAAGTGCTTGGTTTCTTTTCATTTTATCCCTTTTAGTAGTGATGGGTTTAAAGTTTTTGCTCGTTGTTTTTTTGTTAAAATGAAGGAGCCAAGTTCAATGAAATGCTTCTTGGATAAGGTCTTTCGCAATGTATATGCCATTGACGTTTTGGATTGTTCATTGGCCCGTTTTTATGGGAGTCTTGTGTTGTAAGGGGGAGTTTGGTGTTAGGCTTTTTGTATTTTTATAATTAACAAGGTGCCTCCGTACAGCATTTTGTCGTGGTTTCGGGACATCAATGCCAAGGCAAAAGGGTTTTTTTTATTAGGCATTGGAAACAGGGAGATTTCGAGATTCTCGTACTGATCAAAAATCTGACAATTTTAAACCTGGGTTAAGCGAATCAGCGAAAAATGTGGTGAACGACCAGGGAATCTATCGAGAATAGTGCCTATTGCACGATTTTAGTGATGGAGGAGATCATGAGGGCTTCGTCGGCGAGCGAAAGAGCATGGGAAATGATGGTGTATTTCGGAGTGGGAGTATTTTTTCTGGTTACGTTACCGCTTTCCAATGGTTGGGCTCAGTCAGACCAGATTCCTATCCTGACTATTAAACCTCTCGCGCACGCTAAATTGTATTTGATGGTCGGAGATTACCGGCGAGCCGTGGAGGCTTGCCAAGAAAATATTGACCGCAATCCCTCGGTTGAAGCGTATGTCTATTTGGCCTACGTTTATCAGGCAATTGATGGTTATTTAGGATCATTGGCGAAGCAGGAGGATTATGTGAAAGTGGAGCAATTGGCGCTGAATTTGACCACACGGCACATTCTTGATCTCATTGATCCGCCAAATGTCATGCCTCGTATGGCGCAAGAGCTTATTCATGAAGGTCTTCGGCAACAATTTGACTTGACAGCAGCGATGGCCAATCGATTGAGTCGGACACGGACGGATGAATTGTGGTCACAACAAACCCGGTGGCGTGAATTGAAGCCTGATTCCTGGTGGACAGGCACACCGGATGAATGGCAGTGGTGAATCTCTTTCTGCCTTTCTTGGGAGTGGAGAGATCCAGCAGATCACAGGGGCAGACCTCATAGCCAGCTAAGCGTGTATGAGTGAGTTGACAGTCCGACAAGAGCGGTTTTAGGATGCCAGCATAGCCTGGGCATTTTGTCGTATTTATCCAAGGAGGCAGTCCGTGTCTGATTTAGTGGCCAAAGCCGATGCAACGAACTGGGATGGGGAAGTGCTGAAATCTTCAGAGGTGGTGATGGTGGATTTCTGGGCAGTCTGGTGTGGACCCTGTCAAATGGTGGCTCCAATCGTCGATGAACTCGCACAGGAATATCAAGGCAAGCTTAAAGTCATGAAGCTCAATACCGATGATGCTCCAGAAGTTGCGGGACAATATCAAATCATGAGTATCCCCAGTATTCTCTTTTTCAAGGGTGGCCAAGTTGTCGAAAAAATTGTTGGTGCAAGACCAAAGCAACAATTTAAACAAATCATTGACTCGCTCCTGGCTCAATCCACTTCCCCTGCCTGATCAGCGGGGCCGATGACTCGGTGTTATGCTGACCGAGCTGCGTATTTCCAACTTTGCCCTCATCGATCAACTCCATCTGGAACTCCCCCCTGGGTTTCTTGTCTTGACGGGGGAGACCGGAGCTGGAAAGTCTCTTCTCATTGACGCCCTGGTGTTACTCACCGGCGGACGAGCCTCTGCTGAGCATATTCGGTTTGGTGCTGACGAAGCCCTGCTAGAAGCCTGTTTTATTATCCCCCCGACTCATCTTCTTGCGATCAGGTTGCAACGGGACGGGTACCTCCTACCCGATCAACAGGACCTTATTGTTCGTCGGATGTTGTCGCGGTCCGGAAAGAACCGCAATTTTCTCAATGGGCAACTCGCTTCTCTTCAGACGATTCAAGACATCGGTCCGCAGTTGGTAGATATCCATGGTCAACATGACCAGCAATCACTGCTATCCCCTAAGACCCAGCTCAAAATGCTAGATGCGTTTGGGAATCTTGAGGATGTCGTAGATCGCTATCAGCAGATCCACCGAGAATGGTTCGAGAAAAAGGCGGCTCTGGATGAATACGTGGTGAAGCTACGGGATCAAGCCAATAGGCAGGATATCCTTCAATATCAATATGACGAGCTGGTCAAGATGCAGTTGCAGTCTGGAGAAGAAGAGTCTCTCAGCCAGGAATACCATCGGTTGAAACATAGCGGTCGATTAGGAGAGTTATCGAATCAAGCCTTTACGGCGTTACATGAAGGAGAGCGATCGGTTCTGGATCACCTGGGTGAGGTGACTGAGTGGGTACAAGAACTTGCGAAAATAGATGCCCAAGGTGAACCATGGGTCCCATTGTTGGAAGCAGCGACCGTGGCGTTGCGGGAGGTGACTGATAATCTTCGGGATTATCGGACTCAGATGGAGTATGACCCGGAGCGAATGGATCTGATTGATAGTCGGTTGGCCGGTCTTCAGCGGCTTAAAAAGAAATATGGAAAACCGATCGAAGATTTAGTGGAGCTTACTCAAAACCTGAAGCAAGACTTGGCGTTACTCCAAAATGGAGAAGAGCAGGTGGGGCATTTGCAAGCAGAAGTGACCCGTCGATATGAATCGATGAAGGCCTTGGCTGAAGAATTGTCGGACCGGCGGAAAACCGTTGCGAAGCATATGGTCAAGGAGATTAAGCAGGAATTAGCGGCTCTGAAAATGTCGACAATGGAGGTGCAGGTTAATATTGAGATGGCCAATGGGGATAATCGAATTGGTTTGACAGGAATGGATCGTGTTGAGATGCTCCTGGCTCCCAATCCGGGAGAACCGCTTATGCCATTGGGCCGAATCGCATCGGGTGGAGAATTGTCTCGAATCATGTTGGCCTTAAAAACCGTGTTTGCGGAAAATGATCAGACTCCCGTCGTTATTTTCGATGAAATTGACAGTGGGATAGGTGGGGAAGCGGGAATGGTCATGGGGAGTCGTTTGCGTCAATTGGCTCAATTTCATCAAGTGTGTTGTATCACCCATCTCCCGCAGATTGCCTCGCAGGCTCATGCACAGTTTGTGGTGGAGAAAACAACGCTAGATGACCGAACGCTGACGAAAGTACACGAAGTCATTGGAGTTCATCGTGAAACTGAAATCGCTCGCATGTTGGGTGGTGGCACGCTGACCCCAACCATCAGAAAAACCGCCGGTGAAATGCTGGATCGAGGAAGCAGCCCTCACGTAGGCGCCAGTCTCCAAAAGCCAAAGCAGAAACCTGCCAAGACCTAATCTAATTTCGAATGAGCCTGTACATTCAGATACCCATTCATGAACGAGTGGATAGCTTATTCTCTGCCTTGGAGAATTGTTAAGGTTAGGCTTTCCCAAAACACCACAACCATTCGTTTTGAAGCTAACGCATAGTCCCAGGCAAAAGACCCAGTGGCAAAATGGATGAGATCCGATCTATAGGCGACCAGGCGGTTGAAGACAGGAGGGCCTCTAGGATTTCTTCGGACATAGTAGGATCCACGTCCTGTAAATCCCCAGGCACTTCGCTGAGACTTTCATAGTTTTTTGGACAATAGTTGCCGTCTAGTGGTTCGTTGGGGAGATGCAAGCGGTAAAAAGCTGAACAACATGCTCAACGACATCGACCGCAGCGGTCCTTTCCGTATCGTGGACCTCGATCCGTTTAACCAGCGGATTCCGGTCTTCCATCAATGCAAGGCGCGTTCAGTCGATGCCTTGGATGGAGGATATGATGTACCGCCAAACGTCGGTTAGTGTGGGATGAAGCCAAAGTATTGTTTTATCGTTTCGTGAGAATGTGGCGGAAGTCATGTTAAGCTATGGTCAAATACGGCATTGAAAAAAGGGATAGGTTTAAAGTTTGGAGCGTGGAGGAATGAAGGAGGCTGAATATGCTCAATCCAACGGTAAATGACCTTGATCAACTGTTGACTGAGACGATTCAGACTCTCAAGCTTGAGGAGGTCACGCGTCACTATTGGGAGCAGGGTGAGTTTTTGGCCTTAGAGCATTTCATGCCCACTCAGGTTGTTCAGGAGTTTATGCGGGAAGTAGAGAGCGTGCGGCCTCAGATCAATCGAAACTTTATACCAGGGCATAAAAAGGGGGGAAGTGTCAGCTTTTATCTTCTGCAGCAATCTGCTCCCGCAATTCTTGCGTTCTATCACCATCAGGGATGGATCAACCTCTTGAGCCAGATTGCCGGAGTTCCGTTAATGCTGTGTCCTGAAGAGGATCCTCATTCCTGTGCGCTGTATTTTTATACCGAGGCGGGAGACCATATCGGGTATCATTATGACACCTCATATTACAAGGGCGAACGATTTACGGTATTACTGGGTTTGCAGGATCAATCGAGCAGTCGACTGGTCTGCCGTCTTCATACCAAGGAACAGGGTCGAGAGGTCAAAGAACTATCCCTCAGGACTGACCCCGGCACATATATTTTTTTTAATGGCGATAAATTGCATCATGCCGTTACGCCGCTTGGGGCTGGGGAAGAGCGTATTGTGCTTACGCTACAATACGTCACCAATCCGTCAATGGGGCTGGCCCAACGGTGGTTTTCGAATATGAAAGATGCGGTGGGATATTTTGGATGGTCGGCCATGTTTCGAAAACCCCACCGTTAACGGCTTGTTTCCTATCCTTCCTCAGTGCAACCTGATTAACACCACCGTCGTATTATCTTCTCCACCTAATTGGTTGGCAGTAGCCACAAGTGTACGACATATGGCTTCAGCGTGCGGAGCTTCTTGGCCGACAATAGTTTGAATCTCCTGATCAGTCAGCATTTTGGTGAGCCCGTCTGAACAAAGCAGAATGAGATCTGAGGGGTCAAGCGGGTAGGTCTGAACGGTGGGTTGTGCCTCAGGATCGATTCCCAACGCTTTGGTCAACACATGACGAAGAGGGTGTGTGCGAACCTGTTCCGGGGTGATGAGATTTAGGGCCAACCGTTCCTCCATGAGGGTATGATCTTTTGTCCAGAGCGAGAGGGAACCCTGTCTGAAGAGATAGGCTCGGCTGTCGCCCGTATGAGCCACACATGCCTGAAATCCCGTCGGGGAATGACTGATGGCGACCACGACAATAGTTGTCCCCATTCCTTTCAGGCGTTCATGTTCCGCCGCTTCTTTTCGAATACTTTGATTCGCGGACTCAAGGCCTTGACCCAGCAGCGATGCTAATTTCTCAGGTTGAACGTATGGAGAGGTTTCAGTCCCGAGTTGGGTTCGAATGAAATCGGGAATGGTTTTAACTGCATTTTGGCTGGCCAACTCCCCCCCGGCATGTCCGCCCATTCCATCTGCCAACACCCATAGTTGTAGGGTGTTATCGATCGAAAAAGCATCCTGGTTTAGTTTTCTCACCAGACCAATATCCGTCAGTCCTATGCCAGTCCACTTGTCAGATGTTTGCGCTGATGTCATAGGGAAGCGATGAATTCCGGTAGTCCCTGACGTTGAGCCAGACGGTTGTAAATAAGGTCGGCTAAAGGCTCAAGATTTTTGCAATCTGCTTCATTATATTGGATAAGTACCTCTCTAGAG
>JACDDF010000124.1 GCA_013817135.1 Nitrospirales bacterium | reverse complement strand
GGCCGGAAACCTTTCTCCTGATTCGGCCCTCCTCACCATTCGCCCCTTTCGTGCCCCCCATCACACCATTTCGGCAGCCGGCCTCGTTGGAGGGGGATCCATTCCCCGTCCCGGAGAAGTCTCCCTCGCACATCATGGTGTTCTCTTTTTAGATGAGGCATTGGAATTTAAGCGGTCGCTATTGGATAGCCTGCGCCAACCACTCGAAAATGGAACCGTCACGCTGACCCGCGCCCAAGCCAGCTTAACGTTTCCCGCCAAACTCATGTTGATCGTGGCAATGAATCCCTGCCCATGTGGCTATTGCGGAGATCCCACCCATGAATGTGTCTGTACGCCCTATCACATTCAACGCTATCGAAGCCGTCTGTCCGGCCCGCTCCTCGATCGGCTGGATATCCACATCGAAGTCCCTGCGGTCCCGGTCAAAGAACTATCGGGCACGACAACCGGTGAAGCCTCTTCCAAAATTCGGCAACGAGTGATCCAGGCTCGACATCGTCAAATCGAGCGCTACCGTGATGAGCAGACCTTAAACAATGCCCAGCTCAAGCCTCGCTTGCTCAAAAAATATTGCCAACTGGATCAAGCTGGGAACACACTGTTGGATCAAGCCGTAACCCGCCTGGGATTGTCCGCACGGGCCTATGGCCGAATTTTACGTGTGTCTAGAACTATTGCGGATTTGGGAGAATCAGTTATGATTTCATCCACACACGTGGCCGAAGCGATTCAGTACCGAACCCTGGATCGACCCATTCTGACATAAGGACAATTCATGGAATCGTTTAAAGTTTTTCGATGGTGGTTCATTATTGGTTCCCTCATGGCCCTCGCTGTCATTATGATTCAAGGAGGGGTCCGCGATCTGATGTTAGCCAATGAACCCATATGGGAAATCAAGCTGGTCGAATTGGGACCGCCGATCTTTGGGGGAGGCCTATTGGGTGGGTGCCTTGCCCTCATCCTGAATCGAATCAAAGATAAGTCCTAACTCCAGGCACCCTTGACGGCCTCCCCGCATACTCTCCCAGACATCCCAAGCCCCCTCACAGCCTCACTCCCATCCCTTCCTGGATTTTGAATCCTCTATCTGCCGCTGCAACACAGCCAGAGTCAAGTGGGCGATCTCTGGATGGGTGCACATATCCCAGGGGGCTGTGGAATATTTCTAATATTTTGCCCTTTGATCAGCATACGATTGCCAGAAATCCGAATCGGAAACGATAAGAGAGTGTTCAAAAAGTCGCGACCAGCCCTGTCCTGTCCTGGGGCTCGAAGAAAAGGCCACAGCCCACTTGGACGAACGGAGGGTACAGAGGAGTACCTGAGCATGGCCAAGCGGCCAAAACACATCGCTAGAAGCTTCCCGAAGGGTCCAACCCTTGTTTTCAAAATTCCCCCCGGAACATTTCCTCTAGCCACCAGGCTGACCGGTCAGTACAATACGATTCAGAATTTAGTCTATTCACTAACGAATAAAAAGGAGGCTGGTGGGCATGGATGTGAAAGTCGGACCGCACTGGTACCGCAATTCCAATGGAATTGTTGAAGTCGACGGACTCCCTCAAATCGAAATGACACTCCGAAAAACCGGAAAAACCCCTGTTCGAGTAAACTTTGCCATATTCGATAAAGTCGGGAAAATTCACGCAAAGATAGAAGCCAATTCCCTGGTCATCAACGAACAAGGAGCCTATCACCTGGAACGGTTGGAGAACGGCTTGGTTTTATCCAACAGAGGAGACAAAAAACGCGTGCTGGCCATCAACGTGACGGGCACTGATCAGGTGGAAATACCGGAAGGCGAGTTCTATACCCTCAAAGGACATCTCTTAAAGATTACGCCCAATGAATGGTCGGTGGAAAAAACAACAGAAAGATCAGGCGAGACCGACATGAAGGGACAAGCAGTCGCCGTTGGCTCTCAGTAAATGAGCTAAGGTAGCGTGTGTTCGTTGAGGCCATTCGCTTGACTTCCCCATACGATCACGGTCATTAAATTTCAGCCAACGGTCCATGGCATCGCCCCTCACAAATTGCACACACTTGTCCGCGGACACCGTCCCCGACAATGGCCGGGCCCAGTGAACTGCAGAGGTCCAAGGCCACCACATCTGACCCCTGATACGTCCACAAACGGCCACATTCCTGACAACAATACCAAATGGTATACCCAGGCCACTCTCGATCACGCACAGCCATGTGTATGGTCTCCTTTGCCAACCTCTTAATGACACGATCTAATTAATCGCACTCAATCGTCTGGCATTTCCGCCCGAATTTTTTCAGGCAACGTCTGTACCCAATCATCGAAAGGCAGATCGGCATCCACGACAATTTCCAGCTTACCATTGGGCAACCGACGAACCACTCCTGGACTTGCCGCGGAGAGCGGGATTTCCACCGCCTCTCGTGAAATATCCAACTCATCCGTCACTTCTAAAATCCTCGTGATGTGTTGAAACGAAACCGTATCCAATAAACTCACGTCGACTCCCTTCATCATGCTGATCAATAAAATTGTAGAAACGGTGCCAGACCCTGTCAAAGAATTCATGAAGAGGCGAAATTCATACGGCGGCTGAAAAAACACGACTAAAGATCCGACCCGCGGCGACCATATCTTCATGATTAACATCCAAATGCGTTACCACCCGAAACGCCAGATCTCCCATGGCATTCAGCAGGACTCCGGCCTCCCGGCAGTCAGCTAACAACACGTCGGTCGTTTTCGAAGACCGAGGGACCTGAAACATCACCAGATTGGTCTCCACAGCCTTGACATCCACCACCACACCGGGAATGTCCTGCAACAGAGTCGCCAGGTAATGCGCATTCGCATGATCCTCAGCCAATCGGGCAATATGGTGCTCAAGTGCATACACACCGGCAGCGGCCAGAATTCCCACCTGCCGCATCCCCCCGCCAAACACTTTGCGAAGACGGCGCAATGTCTGAACTCGTGCCGTATCCGACACCACCAGCGACCCAATGGGAGCCCCCAAACCTTTCGACAAGCAAAAGGACACCGTATCGAAAGGACGAGCATAGTCAGCAGCCGCCACACCGGTCGAAATCACGGCGTTAAACAATCGAGCGCCATCCAAATGCAGGGCCAGTCCATGGGTACGGGCAACCTCGGCAATTCGATTGATGGTCTCCAAGGAATAAATCGATCCTCCACCCACATTATGTGTCTGTTCAAGACACACCAAGGTGGATGAGGGATTATGAAGGCCCTTTGGCCGAATAGCCGCCTTGACCGATTCCGGCGAAAGGCGTCCACGATCACCCGGCACACAACACAATTGGACACCGGAGAGGGAAGACGCCGATCCACCTTCATATCGAATGAGATGGGATGTACTGTCAACGATCACTTCATCACCGGGCCGCGTGTGTAACCGGAGAGCCAATTGATTGCCCATCACCCCTGACGGCACAAACACCGCGGCCTCCTTGCCTAACAGTTCCGCGGCCATGGCTTCCAATCGATTCACCGTCGGATCTTCTCCATACACATCATCGCCCACCTCAGCCTGAGCCATCGCTTCTCGCATGGAGGGTGTGGGTTTCGTCACGGTATCGCTGCGCAGGTCAATGGTCCGCATCAATCAACTCCTTCAAAAAACCATTCGTCATGTGGAGCATTCTAAGGAACCGTCCTCCATCATACAAGATTTCCTTCATCCATTAATCTACAATAGACACCATGAAAAAACGTCTCCTAGTCACCGGCGGAGCGGGATTTTTAGGGAATCATCTCCTAAGGCGGGCCACCCAATTTATATCAACTGGAACGCTGCACCACACACCCTCCACATCCCTTCCCGACGTGAAGTTTCATGTCTGTGATCTCCAAAACCCTGAGGAGATCAGAATACTGCTGGGTCGCGTTCGACCAGACGTCATCATTCATACAGCCTGCTCCGAACAGGGAAAAGGAATCGAAACGATCGTTCCCGCTGCAGGACTCCTGGCCATGCAGACGGCGGAACGTGGCATTCGCTTCATTCACCTCTCGACTGATCAAGTCTTTGATGGGACCTCGGCGCCCTATACCGAAGAGAGCCCCACGAACCCCATCAACCCCTATGGCGATGCCAAAGCCCAGGCGGAAGAACTCATTCGCTCCCTGAATCCGCAGGCCACCATCGTCCGCACGTCCCTCCTCTATGATCTCCGAACACCGGATCGTCAGACGACACGCTTAATTGAAACCACAAAAACCGGCGAACTGTATCGCTTGTTTGTTGATGAACTTCGTTGTCCCATTTGGGTGAAAAATTTCGCTGATGTTTTGTTGGAAGTCGCCACCAAGGATATCCCGGGAATCTTACATCTAGGCGGCCCTGAAACCCTGAACCGGTGGGAATTGGGGATGGGATTGCTCCAGCACTTTGGGGTCACACAGACATCGAATATTCAAAAGGGAACCATCGAGGAATCCGGATTGGTCCGCCCCAAAAACCTCACCATGGACTCCTCCCTAGCCGAACGGCTTCTCCAAACACCACGGTTTTCGCTAGAAGAAGCCAGGAAGATGACCGTCACCTCTGAAAGTTAAATCCCATTCACCACCGATTTCTTTAGGTCTACAGAAGACTCCTGAAAACATGCTCCACCTAACTTCCGCCAGCTAATCCAAGTTCTTCTTGCGAGACCTGCCCAGGCAGTAGAGTATTCCTCACCACCTGCAGATCGGCCAACCGCGCTGCCGTTCAAACCAAGGGCGGGCCTTGTCTGCCCTCGGCGAGATGGGCTGTTCTTCGAAGAGGTAAATAGATTCAATAGACAGAATCTGTTGGGATCGATCCCGAGAAAGGGCACCCTGACGGTGGATGCGATTTTTTTGCTCTACTTATAGCGCTATGGATGGCTTTCCAACTGACTTAGGGCCGCTGCCCTCCTGGTCGATGGGCACGAAACCTCCAAGGATCGTCTATCCAAAGGAATGTTGTTTTGACTTGCATCAAGATGATCATAACCGGAAGCCGTTGCTTGTAGGCGGGGCAACCATCCGAAGAAACTACTTTCTCTGTCACCTGGCTTGTGAATATGGTGGGAAAGCGAAAGTACACACCGTTTTGATCACTTCCAAAACGGATGGAACGAGCGTCGGATGAAGGTTATAGCAGGGTTGGTGGAAGATGGGTGATAGAGTTTACGGGTGGCATGAAGGCCAAAAAAATAAATTTCTATCACTGGCACTTTCTAATCGAGGGCAACACGAGATTGACAGTATCTTGTCTCAGAGGGCGCGCTGACCCCAACGGGAGCGGGCGCAGCGCGCACTATAAGGTAAATTTTGGTGGGTCATGGGGAATTGATGCAAATCAAATTGAAGTCTGTTCACGAAAACGGGAAAGAACTTCCTCACCATTGTGGATAAATTGTTCTCTCGTTCTTCTTCATCTGGTACATCAAATGGCATAGCAATTCACAACTATGACCATCTTCAAATATTTTTCCTGCACACGACTTTCCTAGTCATTCTCTATCGATTGTTTTTGATGTCCTTCCACTCCTTCCGAAATTCATCCATGCCGGCATGGACTGCCTCTTTTATCGTCCCCTGAATCTCTTCCAACCCCTTATGAGTCCCGGACACTATGTCTTGATAAGTCTCAACGGTTTTTTCTTGCAGATCGTTCAAATCTTCTCCTTTTCGACGAACATAATCACGAATTTGCTCGCGCGAGTCACGCCCCGATTGAGGAGAGAGCAGTAAGGTGGCAACAGTTCCAATGACTATGCCCATGGCAAACACACCGAGCATCTTTCCATCTACGACATCTGATTCATTGTGACGCATACATTTCCTCGCTTAGAGTGTTAAATTCCGAATAAAAATTTCCATAAACTATAAGTACCATGAAGACTAATCCTCGTGAATAGACAAATCACTCCCAGGGATTAGCAAAAAGTCGCCCAGAAAGATATCTCACAAATCATGAAAATGTGCTAATGCACCACACCATACCGGCGTCAACATAAATGTCTCCTACAGGTTCTCTCAGCAGCATCCCTCGTGGTATGTTGTGCCCCTCTCCTGCTCAATGTGTTGGTTTTCCTTTTTGGCCCGCTTATGACTGCAATTGTGTGGGCTATGATTTTGGTCCGCCTCCTCTATGCCCTCTATCAGTGGCTGAACCGGAACCCGGGAGCACGCACGACAATTTCTGCTGCCATAAGCAAACTGTCACCACAGCAGTCGTTTGTTGTCGGTAACATTTCGCAGCGTGAATACCTCAAATCCTATCAACGACCATAAGGTTCTCCTGCGGAAGAAAAACCGGGCTCTTGACTCCAATGGCTCACATGAGTAGAGCAAGCATGAATGATTGTTAAGACCGGGAGTCTTGATATTTTAAATAACCTTCACACCCATCATGACCACACCGACATTTTGCTACCGGCGCGGTAATCACATTGGCACATTCTTCTGAACAGTATTCCTCTCCCTCTGAATTCTGGCATGAACATGGGGGATGGGCACAGACGGTGTTCATCAAGAAAACCTCACTTTCTTCCAGACAAGGGAGCTTATTACCCTAAATATTAATAATTCCATTGAATTTCAAAGCCGGCTTCTCCGGCATTTGTTCAACATTCCTTAAGTTGCGACAATGCATATCTTCTCATAATTATGTCTGTTATTTTTCCTCTTTAGCAACCTTTCTGACCGACGTCGTTATCCCCTGTGGAGATATGGCTATCTCAATGTGGTCTCCTATTGA